>JBJECS010000126.1:0-3037 GCA_051871335.1 Muribaculaceae bacterium
TGCGAAATTGTAAGAAGTGAAAATGCCGAGGCGTCAGTAAAGCTTGCAGGCAAGACTTTCAGCTATACTCAGACAGTCACAAATACAGAGACTGTACGCGCTAATCAGTCAATCGCACAGTTTCCACACTCACTTGCAGAATGGGACGGACGCGAATTTGTTATCGCAGGAAAGGTGCCAACGTCAGTCACTC
Organism: Muribaculaceae bacterium; assembly: GCA_051871335.1. GTDB lineage: Bacteria > Bacteroidota > Bacteroidia > Bacteroidales > Muribaculaceae > CAJUPY01. The sequence goes on from JBJECS010000126.1 coordinate 194, forward strand.
TTTCACCGGTAAGCTGGATGAACGTGTCTACTTGGGACCAGTATAAGTTTGACAGTTTCTATCCGGAAAATTTCAAGGGCGAGTTCTTGACAACAGTAGTAGACCTCCTCACAAAGGATAACACATATTATGAGGCTCTGAAGTATATCTATATCAACTATCCTTATACAAACGAGCAGTTTGCTGAGGCAAATGCGGCAGCAGGAGTGTCACTCCCTACAGACATCGACATGAAGTCTGACAACGGAACAGGTGACAAGTCAGACCGCTGGTATTCAACAACTCAGCACTATGAGGCAGGTATCACAGGCTACTACTATATCACAATAGACGAAGCAGGTGAAAAGGTTTATCACGAAGTAGGTATGGATTACACCCCGATAGAAGGCGTAAACTACTATGCAGTGTACAAATCATGCCACTGGGTGTTCTGTCGCTATGATGACGATGCAGGTAGCATCATCTCAACAATCCGCCCGGAATATTTTGCGGCATTCAAGCAGCTGCTGCAGCTCATTTCGTTTGACGAGTGGATTTACGACACAGCAAACAAGGTATACTCAGTAAACTTCAGCCGTACATACAAGCTCAACTCACAGTTCCGCGTTTACGACACAGAAGGCAACGAGGGTATAGCTTCAGACGTGCGCACAATAGATATCAACTAATTCTCAAAACTGCTAATAACATTCATTCACTATGAAATTATTTAATAAAATCGCGCTTTTTGCCGCTGCGGCTTTCGCAATGACAGCCTGCGTGGACAAGGAAGCAGACTATATTGATATCCCATCAGAGGATGTCAACTTCAGCTACTGCGTAGATGGCGATGAATACACTCTTGACTATTACGTAGTTTCGAGCATTCAGTTCACCAATACATCAGCCAAGACAGGCTCATTTACATGGGACTTCGGCGACGGTACAACATCTACCGAGACAAACCCTGTACACAAATACAAGGAAGCCGGTGTTTACAACGTAAAACTTACACTTGATGGCGTTGGCAGCAAAGAACAGCCACTGCTCATCTACGACATCGCTCCTACATTGAGTGTCGCAGAACAGTCAACAGACATAATCCTTATCAACGACACCAAGGTGTCCTTCAAGCTTGCCCTGCCTAATCCGGAAAATCTCCGCGTACGCTATGAGTGGACTTTCCCTGAAGGCACAACAGGACCTGATGGCAAGGAACTTACCACATTTACCGGCTATGCAGAAAGCGACGGTACTATCTCTTATCCGGGCGAAGTGTCTTTCAAGCACATCGGCTCACAGAGAATCGAAATTCAGACTTACTTTGATATCGATGGTGAAAACCGCCGCCTTGAAGACGCATACCTCAATGTTCAGGTTGGTTCATCTGTCGAAGCTCCGACATTGTACTATGCACAGCGCGACGGCAATATCAAGGCTATTAAGCTGATTGACTCTTCACTTCTGCCAAAAGGCACAAAGATTATGCCTTACGATATGGGTGTGAAGTCTGGTAACAGCCCATTCAATATCTGCTACGGCGAAGTGAATGTGGAAAATGAAGAAGGTCAAATGGTAAAAGAAGGCTGGATATATATCCTTGACGCAGGTAAGCAGTACTACTATGTAAACGATGAGGCAGGTACTCTCGGCGACGGATATATCACAGCAATGCGCACAGATGGAACAGGCGTGAACACAGTAGTGACCAATGTAGGTGGCTATGCGTTTAACGACCCATTCCAGGGCTTTGTATACAATGGTCAGCTTTACTTCTCAGACCGTAACCAGGGTGTAAGCTCAATAGACCTTACAGCACGCGGTGAAGTGATTTCCGCAACAACAGCAGGTCAGCGCACATCTTATGTATTCCACAATGAGTTAATCCCATACTATGGTCGTGGTATAGCATTCGGTGCAATCTCTGCAGGTTTCCTCCGCGATTCAAAAGGTATGTGGTGGTGGGCTAAAAACTACTCTGGAAACGGTATTTACCGCTTCAAAGACAGCGATATCTACACTACAAAGGCTGATGCGGACAAGGCAGCATCTCCATACCCAATCGTATGCCAGGGTATAAAGCTCCGCACTTTCGCTATCGATGAGCAGCGCAAAGCCCTGTATGTATGGCGTCTTGCAGCAGACGAAGGTCTGAACGTATATAACCTGCCGGGTGATAACGACGCACTCTCTATGAACGACGCCGTAGTGAAAATCGCTATGGAAGCAGACCCAATCAACACTACTGCAGATGAAGGTGTATATACATCACAACTCGCTATCGACCAGGAGACAGGACGTGTGTACTTTGGCTTCCGCCCGGTAGAAAACGACGCTTCTAAGCTTGGACAGGGTATCGTTTACTACGACCCGGACACTCAGAAGTGTAAACGCTATGGCGAAACAAGCGACGCTATTCTCGGTGTATGCATCAATCCTAACAAGACTCAGCTTTTCTAATCAATGATTAGTCTTGCATATTACACAAATCAGGGGACGCTAAATAGTGCCCCCTGATTTTTATTATGTAATCATAATTTTGTATATGAAGAAAATTCCACAATTTTTTTTCACTGCTATAGGTGGATTTGTTGGTGTCTATTTTGTGAAGGCAGTTGTCTTTTCAGAAACCATTAGTTGGGGAACTCAGGACATTATGGGTATAGTTGTTGCTCCGATAATATTTGCGGCGTACCTAACATATTGGAAAAGTGACAAAGATGATAAATCTGCTACAAATTGACATTTAATTTCCTGCAATATTATTTCAGTTGGAGGTGAAGATTGAATATCATTTCTCCATTTTCTCCATTTTTGTAGATTCCAAAACGAAGTGCAACGTTATGGAGGTCTAAATTATGTAGA
>JBJECS010000127.1:0-16147 GCA_051871335.1 Muribaculaceae bacterium
TCACTGATGATGTATGCCGCAATCTGCTGCGATGGCAAAATGAGCTTATATGGAGGAATATTGCCGGGAATTACGTCTTTGCGGTATTGCGGGTTCAGCAGGCGTAGCTCGTCTATAGGAATTTGTAGTACATCTGCAATCTGCTGGAGGTTTACGCGCTTTGTCACTGTCACGGTGTCTGTCACAAGTGGACGTTTGATAAGTGCCGGCACTATATTGTGGCTGTCGTAGTAGTTCATCACATAGCAGGCAGCGATGAAGGCGGGTACATAGCTGCGTGTCTCCTGTGGTAGATATGGATATATTGCCCAAAAGTCTGCCTTTACGTTTGCTGGCAGGCGGCGGAGTGCCTTGTTCACATTGCCCAAGCCACAGTTGTATGCGGCGATGGCAAGGTGCCAGTCATGATAGATGCTATACAGCTCTTTCAGATACAGTGCTGCCTTCTCTGATGATTTTATGGGGTCTCTTCGTTCATCTACAAGGGTATTTACCTCCAGGTCAAGACCTTTTGCTGTCGCTGTCATGAATTGCCACAGTCCGCATGCGCCTGCCGGTGATTTTGCGTTTGGGTCAAGTGCTGACTCTATGATGGCAAGACATTTCAGCTCCATTGGCAGACCGTGGCGGTCCAGCGCCTGTTCAAAGATTGGAAAGTAGTAATACGATAGTCCTACCATATTGCTCACCAGGCTGCGCTTGCGCTCGGTATAGTACGCAATAGAATTTTTTACAAGTGAATTGAACGGCAACTCTATCTCTGCCGGTATTTTTGACAGGCGTTTTACGATTTCTTCGTCGCTTGCTTTTATGTTTTCGCGGTAGTCTGCCAGTGAGTCTACTGTTGCGTAATTTTTGAGATACCAGTTTTCCATCATCTTCTGGGTGCTGATTTCGGCGCTTGACGGCATTATGAGTTTGCAGTTTTCAAGCGACTTATCTATTTCCAGTACAGATGGGCGTGCCGCTAATCCAAGTAGGGGGATTATGCTTGCTGTGAGTATTATGGCGCTTTTTCTGAACATTGTAATATATATCTTTTTAATATGTGAGGTTTCTGTTTATTTTGTTGAGGCTAAAAGTTTATCGCCCAGTTTATCCCGAACGACGGGCGACTCCCTCGTGTATCCTGCATCACAGCCGGGCTTATGTCCATGCTGAGGTCTGGAGATATATCGAAATGCGATAGTGATGCATCTACGTATGCATCTACCATCGCCAGCAAATATACACCCACCATGCTTATTATGCACAGGTCGCGGTTGCGTCGATAATAGTTTTTACGCGATTTCAGGATATTGTTGAGCCATGTCTTGTCCAGGTCTTCTTCTTTCACTGTTGACGGGAAGAAGTCCATATAGCTTTTTGTCGTCGGGTCATTGTCCGTTAGGTCTGCAAAGGCGCGGGTATAATCCTTCAGCATTGTGTTATTCCAGTTTGTTGCATAGCCTAAGCCAAGGTATCCGCCCACTATCAGCGGCAACTTCCAGTAACGGCGGTTATATATCTGTCCCAGTCCCGGAAAGATTGCACTTAGCCATACTGCGCGAGTTGGGTCTGGTACAAATTCTACCTCTCGCTCAACCCATTCGTCGTCTATCTTGACACTGTCATTTGCAGCCTTAGTCAGTGCATACATTGTGCTGTCTGTATTCTCAATGATGGAATCTACCACTATCAGCTCGCGTGCAAAATCGTCTTGCTCGTCAATAATAATGGCTGAATCCGCAGTCTCTTTTTCTGAATTTAATGTCGTGTTCTGATGCCCGATTTTTTCTTCTGAAAAAACGTTAAATTGTGTTATGAGTAATAAAATTATTACCCACAACACCTTTTTAGCACCCATATGCGATGCGTTATCTAAAAATGCCCTTTGTTTTGAAAACATTTATATATAATTGATTTACAATGGAATACGCCGTAAAATTGTGTATATTCCACGTTCCTCATTCGGGTTCAACTTATTTTAATGCATCAAAGATAGTAATTAATTTCGCAAGTTCATCATCATTTTTAAAAGGAAATGAAATTTTTCCTCTTCCTTTCCTGTCACAACTAAACTGTACGTCGGTGTGAAACGTAGATGAAAGGTGCTTTTTAAGGATGTCAAAATCCTGTGATGAATAGCGTGATGTCCTGTTCTCATCTGCGGGTTCTTTCCCGTCTGCTGTCTGCGATGCAAGTGATTTCACCATTTCTTCCACCTTGCGTACAGACAGCCCTTTTTTGATGATTTCGTTATAGATTTTCAGCTGTAGAGATGGGTCATCAAGTGATAGCAGTGCACGGGCGTGTCCCATGTCAAGACGTTTGTCGCGGAGTCCCAGCTGAACCTCTGCCGGCAGCTTTAGTAGGCGCAGGAAGTTTGCTATTGTGGCGCGTTTTTTGCCTATCCTCTCGCTCAGACGCTCTTGGGTGAGATTATACTGGTCTATCAGTTTTCGGAACGTCAGGGCGATTTCTATTGCGTTGAGGTCTTCTCGCTGGATATTCTCGATAAGAGCCATTTCTGTCAGCTCGCTGTCGTTAGCGGTGCGGATATATGCCGGTACTGAAGCAAGACCTGCCATCAGAGCCGCGCGATAACGTCGTTCACCGGCTATTATCTGGTAGCTGTCTGCTCCCATCTTGCGTAGCGACAGTGGTTGGATGATGCCAAGCTCACGGATTGATACCGCAAGCTCTTCAAGTGCATCTTCATCAAATGTACGGCGTGGCTGGTCTGGATTTGGAGAAATTTGTTCCAGTGGTATATCATTTATGGCAGAGGAGCCGCGTGCAGGTACATCGTCCATTGATATCAGCGAGTCCAGTCCGCGACCCAGTGCCGAGCGTTTTGGTGTTGACATTTGCTTTTAGTGTTTAGTGGCAGGATTGTGCTGCCCGTTTATGCTTTTACAGATTTTTTTGTATGGTGGATTATCTCCTTTGCCAATAATACGTGCGACGTTGCTCCGCGGCTTTCAGGGTCATATAATATTGCAGGAAGACCATGGCTTGGTGCCTCGCTAAGCTTGATATTCCGGGGTATTACAGTGTTAAACACCATGTCGCCGAAGTGTCCTTTCAGCTCATCGTATATCTGGTTCGCAAGGCGCAGGCGTGCGTCATACATCGTCAATAGGAAGCCCTCTATCTCAAGTGTAGGGTTGAGCTTAGACTTGATGATGCGTATTGTATTCAGTAGCTTGCTGATGCCCTCCAGAGCAAAATACTCCGCCTGAACAGGGATTATTACAGAGTCCGCTGCTGTCAGCGCATTTACCGTGATTAGTCCAAGCGACGGTGAGCAGTCTATAAGGATATAGTCATAGTCTGACTTTACCTTCTCAAGCTGTTTACGCAGCACTTTTTCACGCTCCGCCTTGTTTATTAGCTCAAGTTCTGCCCCGGCAAGGTCTATACGGCTCCCAATCAGAAACAACTTTTCTATACACGTTTTGACTTCGCTTCCGGCGATAGGGTATTCATCTACAAGACATTCGTAGATAGAAGGATTCATAGTACGAGGGTCGATGCCATAGCCTGACGTGGCATTTGCCTGGGGGTCGGCATCTACAATCAAGACTTTTTTACCTTGCAAAGCAAGTGAGGCGGCAAGGTTGATTGTTGTTGTCGTTTTACCAACTCCACCTTTCTGATTTGCTATTGCGATGATTTTTCCCATATTAAAGATTTTTTATTCGTTTTTTTACACTACAAAGTTCATACTTTTTTTTGAATAAATCAAATGACAATTCACCAAAATGCCCATTTTGTAAATAACTCACCCATAATGTTAATAACTTCGTGGAACAGTGTGGAACATTTAGTCAAGCCTTGACAACATCAGTTCCATGTATCGAGTTTTTAACTCTTCTGAAATAAATGAATTTCTAATTATCTCCTCCCATTTCGGCATCGCTTTCCGCATTCTGTTTATCATATTTATTACGGTGCGCTTTAATAAAATTTATGATATATCTCCGCCTCTCTCATGATTTCCGTGTTGGTGTTAATTCATAATTAAATAAATCCAACAGTTGATTCACCTTGTCCATGCGTAAGCTTGTCTTTCCCTGCTCAAGTTTACGGATAAAACACAGCCCAACACCGGATTTCATCGATAGCTCCTCCTGCGTTAGCCCATATTTCTTTCTCAGCTCTTTTACGGCTGTGGATAGTTTTGTCTGCTCCATAACATTGTAGTTTTTATATTCTTTCGCATACAAAATTAGTGATTTTTTCTCAAATTATATACGTTTTAATATAAAATTATGCTTTTTCTTCTCAATTATATACATTCGCATATAATTTTATAAGGCAAAAAAACGGGTGAGAGGAACTTTAATCCTCAACACCCGCCCTTATCTTAGGTGGCTCGGAGAGTCACTTATTCCTCAAAGTCAAGACACACGCGCTGGCATGTGAATGGGCGTACCTTTGTGTCTGCTACATGTACATGTGCCGGATGAACTGCGTATGCCTTCAGCGCCTCAGCGCTTTCCAGTGTGCAGTCAAGCATCACGTCGCAGTTTGATGACTCAAGACGGCCATCTACATTTACCTTCACGTCTACCAAGCCCGGCACTACACCTTTCAGTCCTTCAAGACCTGACTTGATTTCTGCTTTTACCTGTGTCTTTTCTTCTTCTGATAGCTCCGGGCGAAGGGTCCAGAGAATGATATGCTTTACCATAATGTCTTTGTTTCAAAATAGGGCGTGCAATCCATGCGATTACACGCCCTATGCAAGTAAACTTAATTATTTAACTTCTTCAAAATCAACGTCTGTCACATTGTTTGAGCCACCATTGTTGCCTCCGTTTGGAGCGCCACCATAGTTAGCTCCCGGATTTGCACCGCCTGCTGCCTGCTGCTGAGCGTTGAGGATATCCTGCTGAACCTGACCGAATACTGTCTGAAGTTCCTTGATAGCCGCATCTATTGCAGCTACGTCTTGAGCCTTGTGAGCTTCTTTCAGCTTGCCAAGAGCACCTTCTATCATTGACTTCTTGTCTGCCGGAATCTTGTCGCCAAGCTCCTCAAGCTGCTGCTCTGTCTGGAAGATGATAGAGTCTGCCTGGTTGATTTTGTCAATCTTTTCTTTCTGCTGGGCATCTGCCGCTGCATTTGCCTGAGCTTCATCTTTCATTCGCTGGATTTCCTCCTTTGAAAGGCCGCTTGAAGCCTCAATTCTGATTGACTGCTCTTTGCCGGTTGCCTTATCTTTTGCAGATACATTCAGGATACCGTTTGCGTCTATCTCAAAAGTAACTTCTATCTGTGGAATACCACGGCGTGCAGGTGCGATTCCATCCAGGTGGAAGCGGCCAAGGGTCTTGTCATCGGCTGCCATTGGGCGTTCACCCTGTAGTACGTGGATTTCTACTGATGGCTGGTTATCTGCTGCTGTTGAGAACACTTCGCTCTTGCGTGTAGGTATCGTTGTGTTTGCTTCGATAAGCTTGGTCATTACGCCACCAAGTGTCTCTACGCCTACAGACAGTGGGACTACGTCAAGAAGTACTACGTCCTTGAAGCTCTCGTTGCCGGACATTGACGCACCCTGATATGCTGCACCTACTGCCACTACTTCGTCCGGGTTTACTCCCTTTGAAGGTGTCTTGCCAAAGAACTTCTCCACGATGTCCTGTACTGCCGGTATACGTGTGCTACCGCCTACAAGGATTACCTCATCTATATCGCTTGGATTTAGACCTGCATCAGCCAGTGCCTGCTGACATGGTGCGATTGTTGCCTTGATTAGGCTGTCGCATAGCTGCTCGAATTTAGCACGGGTGAGCGTCTTTACAAGGTGCTGTGGAATACCGTTTACCGGCATGATGTATGGCAGGTTGATTTCTGATGATGTAGTGCTTGAAAGCTCTATCTTTGCCTTCTCTGCTGCATCTTTTAGACGCTGGAGTGCCATAGGATCCTTGCGAAGGTCGATATTGTGCTCTGCCATAAACTCATCTGCAAGCCAGTTGATGATTACCTGGTCGAAATCATCACCGCCAAGATGTGTATCACCATTGGTTGACAATACCTCAAACACACCGCCACCAAGCTCAAGGATAGAAATATCGAAAGTACCGCCACCAAGGTCGAATACTGCCACCTTCATGTCCTTGTCCTTGCGGTCAATACCATAGGCGAGGGCAGCTGCTGTCGGTTCATTTACGATTCGGAGAACGTTGAGGCCCGCAATTTGTCCTGCTTCCTTAGTTGCCTGACGCTGAGAGTCGTTAAAGTATGCAGGAACTGTGATTACAGCGTCTTTCACTTCCTGTCCAAGATATTCCTCGGCAGTCTTCTTCATCTTTTGGAGAATCATAGCTGAGATTTCCTGTGGAGTATATTCACGTCCGTCAATGTCAATACGTGGCAGATTGTTTGATGACTTCACAACCTTGTATGGCACACGGGAGATTTCATTCGTTACCTGGTCATAGGTTTCGCCCATGAAACGCTTGATTGAATAGATAGTGCGGTGTGGATTGGTGATTGCCTGACGCTTTGCAGGGTCGCCGATTTTTCGTTCACCACCTTCTACAAATGCTACTACTGATGGAGTAGTGCGCTTACCTTCACTGTTAGGGATTACGACTGCGTCGTTACCTTCTACTACTGATACACATGAATTTGTTGTACCTAAGTCGATTCCAATTACTTTGCTCATAGTTGTATGTTTTTTTATTTTTTATTATCAAATTATTTTTCTCTGCCGATGTCATTTTTTTCATCGACACTCTGTCATTATGCAAAGGTCGTGCCAAAAATCATTATTGCCACAAAAAACTGAAATTTTTTTATTTTTTCTTCATTTTTACACAAAAAATAAAGTGCGCTATATATCACATACCGCGCACCCATATTAACACAATTTAATTGAAAACTATTATTCTACTGATTGTCTAAATACTTTAAAAAATCTATTGTTAATATTTAAGCGTTATTTTTTCATATTGTCATTCTTTTTGATGCTCTCGGCATTCGGGGCAGACTTTTGCTTCTCATTTGTGAAGGAGAACGTGCGAAGATTTTCATCCGATGTCTCAATCAGCTCGCGTGTTATTGCCGGCTGACCATCTACTGTCTTCACGCCATCGCCCTCAGCTGTGCCCTTATACGTCCAGCTCCACGTGCTTTCCACTACTGTCCACGTTCCTGGCTGCAGAAATATCTTGCGCGTGGCATTGCCATTTTTGTCACCTGTCAATGGCACCTGAACATATGGCTGTGCTCCCACCATTGTAGATATTTCACCGCGATAGATATTTATTATTGTCGTTTCGCCTTCCTTCAGTCCCGATTTCTTCAATGTGCCATACACAAAGTTATACCCAAGTGCTGCCATGATATAGTCTGAATATCTTCCGGGCGTGAATCTTGAATTTGTCAATTGTGACGAACGCTCATATAGCAAGTCTCTATAACGCCTGTTCGGTCCGGCACCCGCATTGCTCGGTTTCTTACCAAAATTGCTGTCACCCTCTACATAGTCCTCAAACCAGTACAGTGAGGATGTTGGCACATCAAAGCCGGTGATGGTCATAGACGTTGGGTTGGGCATATCCACTGTAGCGTTATTTTGAGCATTAGCGAAAAGGTCATCTGCTCCGAAGTCTGCTGTGTTGCTATAGACTCCAAATCCTTCAGAAGTGTCAAGATTTATTATGCCCCATGTAGCGTATATTCCTCCTCCAATACCACTTAAGTCCGGATTGACTGCATCGCCACCGGAGTTGATACAGTGATTTACTTGATACATTGTGCTTGGTTTTGAGTTTCCTGTTCTGGCGATAGCCTTATTATAGCGGATAAGACCCTTTTTATAGTTCAGTGTGCCGTTATACATAAGTACACCTCCACCAAGGTATGCGGTATTATGCTCAATATTTGTATTTTGCAGAGGTATTGCGTATTGTCCCCATGCATTAAGATATATTCCACCTCCATTTGCAGCTGTGTTATTGCTGATATTACCTCCGGTTAGCTCAAATGTAGAGCCGGTTGTTTCTCCTGTATAAAGACATACTCCGCCACCAAAGCCGCCTGACTTATTATTTGATATGCTACCGCCTGAAAATCGGAAAGTCTTTGCTGAAGCATTAGAGGAGACATCGTTTGTAAAATACACACCTCCACCATGAGAAGATGCTTTATTGTCATTAATTTCACCATTACCCATTGTAAATGATGACCCTATTGCACATACTCCACCTCCGGTACCTCCATTTGCGTAATTATTGTTGATTTTGCCAGATACAATTTCAAGTGACGAGCCGTTTTGTAGATGAATGCCTCCACCTGAGCCGTTTGACTTGCAGTTTGTGATTGTCGCATTTGAAATTTTGCATCTTGCCCCATCTTTTAAATATATTCCTCCTCCAGACGTACTTGAAACAAGTTTGTCAATGTTTACAGTTTTAACGTCAAAATAGACATTTCCCCCTGTTCCAAATATCGCACCGCCATAGCTTCCGTTTACGTCAGATTCATTACCGGTAAACGTCAAGTTATCAAGTGTTACTGTACTGGTACCTTCAGCAAAAATTGCACCGCCCCAGTAATTTGATTTATTGTTGGTAAACGTGCATCCAGCTGCGCCGGACCTTGCCTCTACATTGAAGTTCCAAGTATGAAGGGCTCCACCACCACTTGTGCTGCCGTTAAAGCTGCTGGTTACATTATTTCCTGTGAATGTCGCTTTATCAAGGTAAAGTTTTAAATTCCATTTACCTAATTGAGAATTGTTTAGACAGATTGCTCCACCCTGCCAATTTGCAGTGTTGTTTTCAAATATACAGCCATCAAGGTAGGTGTTTATATTCATTCCGTTTGGCAGACTACAAGGACTATCATAGCATATATATAACGCACCTCCCTGATTTGCGGTGTTATTATGGCAATATACACAGTCATTAATATATTGATTTAGTGTTCCTTGAGTGATTGCGTCGCCTCCTGAATACCCCCATATTTGTATTGCACCACCACGTCCTGCGGTGTTGCCGTAAAACTCCGACTGATTTCCGCTGAAAGTGAAGTTTCCCTCAAGCCTTAAGGCTCCTGCATCATTATCGGTTTTGTTATTATAAAATTTACAGCCATTAACTGTTAGCAAGGGCATATTGCTGGGGTTACCACCGCCGATGGCATTCCATAGTACTCCTGCACAGTCGTATTTTGAGTAATTATCGTGTATTTTTGTATTTATCAAGTCCATATCTCCTGGCCATGAACCACGGAAGCGAATAAGACCGGCACTGCCGTCATCGTTATCAACAGCCTCTGTGCCATACCTCATTTGTTTTGTATGTCCATTTTGCTTTACATCATATATTTCGCAGTCATCAAATGTAATTTTGCAGGTTGTACGATTATTTTCGCTTCTTTGTCCCGCATTGCCGTATGTTGTCAATACAGATGCATATCCGGCATAGTTGTCCTCATTATCTTCATTGCGAATATTTCTGAAAATACAGTGTCTAAATGTTGTAGTCTTCTGTGTGTAATACTTTCCATTTCCCTTGTTATTGTTTGCGTCCATCCATGGGTTAAGCTTTATTACAGCGCAGTCGCCGTCTGACATATTGCTATATTGTGTGGTGCCAATTGTGTAATCATATCGGTTAAATCTCACGTTTTCAATTGTGACATATTCAAAATCAAGCGTTCCTGTTGATTCTATAAGTCCCCAGCGTGTTCCGTCCCATGCCCCGGTGCCATCACATTGATGGTGGGTAACTGTTGTTCCAGTGTCGTTTGTAATAGGGTGTGTTATACCTCCATTTCCATCTATTATTATTCTTGCACCTGGTTTGCCATGAATTATTAGTTTCGCATTTTCCCATACGGAAAATATTACATTAGAACCATTTGTGTTGCTCCAAACATATGCCTTTATCCTTACATCGTGGTCTGTCGCATTATATATTTCAAGCACGGCCTCAGCAGGATTGGCAGAGCCTGTTTCTTGGCTTGTTGTACTTGAGCCAACAAAAATACGGTCTGTAATTGTCACATCTCCCACAAGGTCAATTCTTCTTGTTGTACCCCTATCTACTCTTAATATTTTTTCGTGATTACCATCACCCACCCATGTGCCATCTGCATTTTTATATGGTTGCCATATTGCATTATTTCCACCATTGTTCCAGCCTTCAGCATACGCACCACTAAAAGCAAGGATTGATATTATTGTTAAAATTATTCGTTTCATTAGGCTTGACTTTTTGTAAAAGGTTTGTGAATATTGTTGTTAGATAATATATTAGTTATTAGAATTATGTCTGTTATTAAATTTTTGGGGTTACACACGACAAAACCGCTCCTGACATTTTGTCAGGAACTGCAAAAACCTCTCGCCACCGTGAATGACGATTAAATGTTAAAAATTGTAAATGGGGGGGGGTAGAACCGGTGCCTTCTATAGATTTTCCTCCATAAAAGTAATTGAAATACAGATGCTTCGTGTTATTTCTCATTTGTATGTAATAATTTGAATCCATATCGGCACACATAGTTCGTGTTGTGGCGACAAAGTTACAACATAATTTCTAAATTGCAAAACAATTCCCCGAAAATTTTCGTAATTATTTTCTCACTACCCTCTATCACCTTGATTTTCACCCGTTTATCGTAGGGACGTGATGCATCACGTCCTCCTCTATTCGCCATTCACTCTTCTCTATTCACTATTATCCGTCATCCGGCAGGCTCGGAGAGCATGCTGTCATGCTTAAGACCAGGCAAGGAGCGCAGCGACGACGCCTGGTCCAAACTAACTCTGAACTTCGTGGCTCGGAGAGTCACATCTTATGGTATCAATTCACCGATAAACGCTCAACCTTAAACGCTCAACGCTTGCTCTCTATTCTCTATTATTCCCTTTTCAAATCTCCTAAATCGATTTTATATATTAGTTCTGGCTGCGTTTTTGATTTCTTTATAAACAAATGCTCTTCAATAGTCTTGTCTATATCCCTGTCTAACATATTCTTGTAACTTTTCCAAGGTATTTTACTACTGAAAATGTAACTTTTCCAAGGTGTTTTGACCCCAAAAATGTAACTTTTCCAAGTTTTTCAATGCAAATTTAGATACAAATATCCAATTTGCAAAGAAAATACACCATTATTTTGCCTCTACCTCTGTATAGAATTTTATCATTCGCGCTATAGCTCGCTGGCACACCGGGCAGAACGAATCAGACTTATAGTCGCGCATTCGGCAGTGATTGATAGGGCGATATATCCCATGAGCACGATAGCCACCGCCCTCATACAGTCCTACTATTCTCTTATTCTCATCAGTGGCTGGCGTTGGGGTAGGGGTGTCTTCACTTATCATGTCTGCCCATTTAGAGTCAAAATCCACCAGCGTAGTTATATTCTGCTCCCATGGCTCTACACTCAGGTCGTAGGTCGCATAAAGTACATCTCCGTCGTCATACCAATACTCATCTGCAAGAGCTCCAAAACTATGACCGAACTCATGAGGCGCAACGTAAAAGAAATTCTTGTGCATCGCCGTCGTCAGTGTGTATGAATTATATATGCCGCCACCGCCATATTGGTCTGTGTTAGCAAGGATTATGATATGCTCATATGGTATCCCTATCAGTTCATCGTGAATTAGCGACGTGAAAGCAGTCGTGAGATAACGCTTGGCATAGAATGTGTCGTAATGCGACTTAAAGCATGTGTTTTTCCACGATTCCTCGCTCGGGCTGCTCACACCGGTGTCTTCCGACTCTGATGCAACTGCCACAAAATTAAAGCAATCCGCCATGCTCTTAAATGGCTCATGGCTCAATATGCTTGCCACTGTCTTTTCTGCATGTGAATAAAATGAATCCACATCCTCCTTTGTGTAGCCTTCACCTAAGATTGCAACGTCTATCTTCTCCTTCGGGGCGCCGCTATAGTGAAGATATTTGTGTGGCGTCACTTTCATGCTGTCAAGATGCACTATTAATACATCTTTCGGGTCAATAGGATGAGTGGTACAAGTCATTACACCATTTTTATTGTCATACAGCTTTATCTCTATTATCACTTCACTTTTAGGCATCGGCACCAGGATAGTATGCTCCATCGATATTGTTGAGACCGCAGCCTCTTCTGTCGTAAGCCATTCCTGAAAAAGTGACGAGAACGACGTCTTGTAAATCACTCTGTTCTGCACCTTGTCTGTCATTGTCAGCACGCCATTGCCCTGCACAGGCACTGTATCAAGGTTATGTCTCCGTCCCGCCCATTGTGAGGTGAGCATCTTGTTTTTAAGTCCTACCATTTGCTGCTGTGAATTGCCGCAAAATGTGTAGTCAAGGCGTAATGTGCTGTCACTGAATGTTTTGTCAAAGTCTATTCCTTCGGCAAATAGTGTCAGCGGTAAGAGAATAAGTGCAGATAGTAGTGATTTCAGTTTCATTTTACGTATTTTCTTATTTGTGAGTCAATTGCAGGTGTTGTGACCAGGATAGAATAATTTCTGCCCTCGCGGATTGGTTTGACTATCGCTCCAGCCTCCTCCGCTATCAGCGTTGCTGCCGCAATATCCCAGATATGCAAGTTAAGTTCCCAATATGCATCAAGTATCCCGGCTGCAAGATAGCATATATCCACAGCCGCGGCTCCAAGACGGCGGAAACCGCGTACCTCAGGTATAATCGCGGCAGATGTGGCGATATTATTGTCTGGATTTTCCTTTTTGTCCACAGGGAAGCCCGTGGAAACTACGGCGCGCGCAAGGCTCGTGTTTTGTGACACGGCAATTTTATTGTCGCCAAGGTATGCACCTTCTCCCTTTATGGCGTGAAATGTCTCGTCAAGATAGGGGATATACACCACCCCAAGCACTGTCTCGCCATTCCTTTGTAGTGCGATAGATACTGCAAACAAGGGCAACCCTGCGCTGAAATTTGTTGTGCCGTCAAGGGGGTCTATTACCCAGCAATATTCCGCCCCGGCATTATGTGTCTCACCTGATTCTTCTGATATTATGTCGTGGCTCGGATATTTTGCCTTGATGCACTCCGTGATTAGGCGGTCTGACTCTTTGTCGGCTGCCGTTACTACGTCGTAGTCATTGTATTTTGTATCTACAGCAAGGGCACGATTACGGAAATAGCGCATCTGTATCGCTCCCGCCTGCCGTGCCCATGACACTGCATCTAATAAAAAAGTGTCAAGCATCTTTATTATTAAAAGCTTTATCTATTTTATTCCTGTCTATTCCCATTAATTATACCCAGTGCACAATTTACACGCTGGCTCGGGTATATATGGGGATTTTGGGGATGTTTTTACTTATTAGTCTTGCTTGATAGGTAGCTGACGTTTAAACAGTTCCTTAAACGAAATGATGGTTTCGCTTCGTCCAAGGTCAAGGGAATGTAGCTTATGGTGTATGACGTCATAGAGGTCATCGTTGTTCTTGGCATATACCTTGAGCAGAATGTCATATTGACCTGTTGTCAGGTGACACTCTACAATTTCCGGGATTTGCTGGAGCTTTTCTACTATATCGTCAAACCTTGATGGGTCTTTAATGTAAATGCCCAGATACGCACACGTGTCATAGCCTATGGATTCAGGTGAAATGATAGTGTTAGAGCCTTTGATGATTCCTATGGCTTGTAGTTTTCCTATACGTTGGTGTATGGCTGCACCGGAAACTCCTGTTTCGCGGGCGATTTCAAGGTACGGCTTACGAGCATTGTCAGACAGCATTTGCAAAATCTGAATGTCAAGAGAGTCTAATTGTTGTAACATGATATATATAATAATTATTTGGTTATAATTCGTTTGATTGCGCAAAGTTACACTTTATTTCTATAATTTCAAATTTATTTAAGTGTTTTTTAAGGATTTTTGTACTATAATTACGATATTTATTACTAATTTTGTAAAAAATTCACATTCAACGTCTATGTTACAAGTTTTTCAGATTACAGATTGTAATGACTCGATGCTTCAAAAAGTAAAATCGTTATATTTTTCCTCTTTTCCGGACGAAGAACGTCGCGATTGGTGCTCTATTGAAGATATGATTGCTAATAATTATAATTTCTTCAGATTGAATGTGGCTGTAGATGAAAACGGCGATTTTATCGGTTTTATCACCACATGGACACTTCCCGGTGCGATTTATATCGAGCATTTTGCCGTTGAAGATAATAAGCGGGGTGGGGGATTTGGCGCAAAATTCTTTCATGCTGTCACAGACTCTGAAGATAATGTCGTTCTCGAAGTTGAACTGCCGGGAAGCGGTGACATGGCTGACAGGCGAATCGCTTTTTACGAGCGTAACGGCATGACTGCTCTCCGTGATTTCCATTATGTACAGCCTCCTTATGCGCCGTCTCTCCCTTCTGTCCCGATGATGCTCATGACAAAATGTCAGATACCGCAATTAGACAACTTTGTAAAACACTTTCACGCTTTAGTTTACAACGTAAAATGAAAAAATATTTTCCCATAATCTTTTTGACCGCTATTCTATGCAGCTGCGGCAATAAAAACACAAATGATGGTCAACTCAAAGTCGCTGTCAGCATTCCTCCTGAAGTCTTTGTTGTAAACGCAATCGCTGCAGACAGTATCGATTTGTATTGCATAATGGAAAAGGGTAACAATCCCGAAAGTTTTGAGCCTTCTATCAGTCAGATACGCGAACTGACAAATTCAGACGTTTATTTCTCTATCGGTTTACTCGACTTTGAGCGTGGACTGACAGACCGCATCAGTGAATCCGGCAAAAATGTCACACTCATAAATCTTTGCGACAGTGTTGACCTCCTTTACGGTACTCATGGCGATTGTCCACACCACCATCATCACAAGTCCGACGCTGACCCTCACATTTGGAGCAGCATTGAAAACCTCAGGAAAATGGGCACTGCCGTTTGCAATACGCTTTCTCGTCTCGACTCTAAAAATGCAGGCTTTTACCGCAGAAACCTCGCTGATTTTATAGCTAAACTCGATTCTGCCGACAACATCATAAAACAAAGCATTGACATCGCTCCTTCTAAGTCTTTTATCGTTTGGCATCCCTCCCTCAGCTATTTCGCTCATGATTACGGACTTACCCAGATTGTCGTTGGTAATCATGGCAAAGAACAGTCTATTAGTCAACTAAAAGACAGAATTGATGAAGCCGTCTCACAAGACTGCCGTGTTTTCCTTTTCCAAAAGGAATTTGACTCCTCTCAAGCCACTACTGCTAACGAGAAAATCGGCGCCCGTTTTGTCGAAATTAACTCCATGAACGAAAACGTCACATCCGAACTTATTCACATCTCAAATGAACTCTCAAAATAAACCTCTAATAGTCCTGGACTCCATTACCGTTAAATGGAATGAACAGCCAACGCTCGACAATATCTCGTTCACCATATACGAGGGCGACTTCGTTGCTATCACCGGTCCAAACGGTGGAGGTAAGACAACTCTCCTAAAAGTTATCCTCAATTTGCTCAAACCAACACTTGGAAGTGTCAAATATGCGTCTGAACGACTCAAAATTGGTTACTTACCGCAAAAAAATATGATTGATAGCCACTTCCCAATCACTCTTAGGGAAGTTGTCGAATCCGGGCTCCTCGCCTCTAATTACGACAAGGATACCATCAATGAAAAAGTAAGTCAAATGCTTGAATTAGTGCAACTTACTGAACACGCTTCAAAGCCTATCGGCACTCTCTCTGGCGGTCAGTTGCAGAGGGGACTCCTCGGGCGTGCTCTCATCTCAGACCCCGAAATTTTAGTCCTCGACGAGCCGCTAAGCTACATAGATAAACACTTTGAGCATCGTATCTACGATATTCTCTCCTCCCTCTCCCCACACACCACCATCATTCTCGTTTCCCACGAAATGACAGCTATTTCTGCGATGGCAAACCGTCATTTAATCGTCGATAAGACTCTCCACGAGTGTTCCGCCGCACACCATTATTTCCGCTCGGAATGTGAATAGCACCAATTATAAGAGACTGTAACCCAACTGATTACAGGCTCTAAACACAACAATTAAGAAAAGGAACCTAACTATCACTCCCTCCTCCGAGAGCATGGTAGAGCTTTATCATTTCCTGGATTTTATTTATTACTGTCCGCTAAACCGTGAAAGAGTGAGTCCAACTTCTTGAAAG
>JBJECS010000128.1:0-3012 GCA_051871335.1 Muribaculaceae bacterium
CAGAAGCTGCAATTAAGAAAAGTTTTAACTTCATGTTGTAAAAATTTTAGGTTAATAAATTGTAATTTATCTTTGTTAAGGTATTTTTTTCGTGTTCGGCACAAAGGTACGAAAAAAATTACCCCCCCCCAATTATTTAACACACATTAACCTTTATAACACAAATTAACATTTCTAAATTCACAAGCAACTGTAATTTTTCATTAGGCAGCCGTGAAAAATCAGGCTACCAATAAATCCAACTCTATCCATAAAAGAATCGGACGCCCCTAAGCGCCCGATTCTTTTAGATATCTATACATTTTCTCACCTTGCCGCCTGAGATATTACCTCTGAAAGTGTTGGATGAGAATGAATTGCTGTCGCAATATCTTTGATGGTCAATGATTTAGACATTGCAAGAGCCACTTCGGTAATGATGTCTGAAGCATGAGGTCCACAGATGTGGCAACCTAAAACCTTGCCGGTTTCTGCTTCTGAAATCATTTTTACAAGCCCTTCTGTCTCACCGAGTGCAAGCGCCTTTCCATTTGCTCTGAATAGTGCCTTTACTGTCTTTATTTCCAAGCCTTTATCCTTACACTGTTCCTCGGTAAGTCCCACCATTGCACATTCGGGCGCAGTAAACACAGCCGAGGGCACTACGTCAATATTTATGTCTTTTCCAAGCACTTTAAGTCCTTGAGCCGTAGCAACATGAGCAAGCATACAGCGACCATTTACATCGCCAATGGCATAAACACCGTCTACTGTGGTCTTAAAATCATCATTAACCACAATTCTACGCTTATCTACCTCTATACCAACCTCTTGAGCACCATCAGGCACTACCGGCTGACGCCCTACTGCCATCAATACGCAGTCTGTTTCTAAACTCAATGTCTTGCCTTTAGCCTCGTATGAGACTGACATTTCCGGAGTTATACCGGTCACAGCAGCTGACGTGATGATATTGACACCCCTACGGGAAAGTTGCATCTTCAGTCGCTTCGCTATGTCTTTGTCAAATTGTGGGAGTATTTCCTTAAAGTATTCTATCACAGTCACTTCCACACCAAAGGCATTGAGGATAGACGCAAACTCCATACCTATCACTCCCCCACCAATGATGCAAATGCGAGCAGGTAATTCGCTCATATTCAGCAATGTATCACTATCAATAGCGAGTTCTGCACCGTGTATGGGCAAGCGAGCCGGCTTGGAACCGGTTGCAATAACGATTTTTGGCGCAGTGTATTGCTCTCCATTGCATTCTATAGTGTCTTTTGCAATAAAACGAGCTATTCCCTTGACAACAAGGCATTTGCCAAGCAGCATCTCAATACCGGAGCGCAGCTGCCCTACAATGCTGTTTTTTCGAGCTACGGCAGCTGCATAGTCAAGTGTATATCCACTCACATTGACGCCAAACGTCACTGCATCTTTCACAGTCAGAGCCACTTCCGCTGAGCGGCAGAGTGCCTTTGTTGGTATGCAGCCACGATTTAGGCAAGTACCTCCCAAGTCTCCTTTTTCGATTATTGTGACGGAAAGCCCGTCGGCAGAAGCCTCGGCAGCCATTTCGTAGCCGCCGGGACCTGCGCCGATAATGATAATATCGGATTTTATCATAGACTTGTTTCTTATTGATTAGCTGAAAGTTCTGTATAGTTCACGATCGGATGCAGAGCTGCCTCTGTGTCGTCAGGGTGAGAAATCGGGCAGTTATGTGGTGCTGTCTTCACAACCTCCGGATTTTCTTTTGCCTCTACTGCGATTTGACGCATTACGTCTATGAAGTCGTCAAGTGTGTCAAGTGATTCTGTCTCTGTAGGCTCTATCATCAGCGACTCGTGGAATAGCAGCGGGAAATAGATTGTTGGCGCATGATAGCCATGGTCAAGTAGTCGCTTGGCTACGTGGAGAGTTGTCACGCCGGTACTCTTGTCTGCAAGCCCGTCGAAAACAAATTCATGCTTGCAAACGCCGTCAATAGGCAGCAAATACAGGTCTTTAAGCCTTTCTTTGACGTAGTTTGCGTTAAGTGTTGCAAGTGGTCCCACCATCTTGATGTTTTCCTTACCAAGCGACAGGATATAGCTAAGTGCACGGAGCTCTACAGCAAAGTTTCCTATATGACTGGAAATGCGCCCAAGTGCTGTATCTGAATTAGCGATGCTGAAACTTCCGTCATCCAGTCTCACCACTCGTGGATTTGGCAAGAATTGTTCAAGACCTTTACGTACACCCACAGGTCCTGCACCCGGTCCGCCACCGCCATGAGGAGTGGAGAATGTCTTATGTAGGTTTATGTGCATCACGTCAAAGCCCATGTCGCCCGGGCGAGCCACGCCAAGCATCGGGTTGAGGTTCGCGCCGTCGTAGTATAGCAATGCACCTGCGGCATGAACAAGCTCAGCGATTTCAGGAATGTTTTTCTCAAAGATACCCAGAGTATTAGGGTTTGTCATCATCATCGCTGCCACAGTGTCGTCAAGAAGTGGCTTCAGGTCTTCTACATCGACAGTGCCGTCAGGTCTGCTCTTCACCTCGATGATGCTAAGTCCTGCCACTGCAGCACTTGCCGGGTTTGTACCATGCGCAGAGTCAGGCACTATAACCTTTGTACGCTTGCTGTCGCCGCGGCTGTTGTGGTATGCGCGAATTACCATTAGCCCGGTCAGCTCGCCGTGTGCGCCTGCGTATGGATTAAGCGTAAACTCGCTCATTCCGCCTATTTCTGCGAGATAAGTCTGCAAAATGTAATATGCTTCAAGAGCTCCTTGTGCAGCAGAAACAGGAGTGGACGGATGAAGGTGCGCAAAACCGGGATGAGATGCCATTTCCTCGTTTATTTTCGGATTGTACTTCATCGTGCAAGAGCCGAGAGGGTAAAAGCCGGTATCTACGCCGAAATTGTTGTTGGACATGTTGTTGTAGTGACGAACAACGGTAGGCTCGTCTACTTCGGGCAAGTCGAGTGTAGATTGTCGAGTGACACAGCTGCATATTTCTACGTCAGGCAGATGGTTT
>JBJECS010000129.1:0-16132 GCA_051871335.1 Muribaculaceae bacterium
AGCCTATCGAGGAAATCAGCCCCTATTCCCGATTTACCTGCACCGCCTTGTCGATTAGTCTCGGGACGACGACAATCGGGCGATGTCTTGTCTCTGCAACTGTTGCGGAGATTAAGCGTAATCTACTATTCTTCGATTAGGCAGCAAGAGCGTAAGTGTTTTCGCCATTTGAATTTTTGATGTCCCTGATTATAGAGCGTAGCCATCATTGCTCTGCATGCTTACACACCACCTCTACACGCTGTCAAAACCGGTCATCCCCTTTGCGTTTAGTGGAAGTGATTTGCAAAGTTAAGAATTATTTTTTGTTCGTCAAAGATTTTTTGAAAAAAAATCATTCTGACATATAAATATATTTCATTTAATCATTTTTATGAAGAAAAGACTACACTTTTACAAGGATAAATGCGCAAAAAATCTTAACTTTGTACTCCGAAAAGGGACTATGAACCCGCCTAATGGATTTTAGTGCCCTAATAGGCGCGATTTTCTATGGCTGGCTTCCCCTGATAACTATTAATTCTTATCAGCATGCGTCAGACTTTACGCGCCGTTCTTATTCTGGAAGACGGCACAACATTTGAGGGTAAATCATTCGGACACGCTTCTGCCACTGCCGGCGAAGTGGTTTTCAACACTGCTATGACCGGATACCCGGAAAGCCTAACAGACCCTTCTTACGAAGGGCAAATTCTCGTCACTACCTATCCTATTCTCGGCAATTACGGTGTTCCACCTCGCCGTGAGCTTAACGACGTCAGCCAGTATTACGAAAGCGAACGTATTCACGCTAAGGCCATCGTCGCTCAAGACTATTCTTGGGAACACAGCCACTGGCAGGCTGACCGTTCTCTCTCACAGTGGCTCGAAGAAGAAAAAATCCCTGGTATTTACGGCATCGATACCCGCGCTCTCACAAAGCACCTGCGTGAAAAAGGCTCAATGCTCGGCAAAATCATCATTGAAGGATGCGACGATATTCCTTTTTACGACCCTAACATTGAGAACCTCGTCGCAAAGACCAGTTGCAAGAGCGTTGAAGTACACGGCGACGGCGAAAAAGTCGTTGTACTGGTAGATTGCGGCACTAAACACAACATCATCCGCTGCCTCACAAAGCGCGGCGTGAAAGTTATACGTGTGCCTTGGGACTATGATTTCACCACAATCCCTTACGATGGACTTTTCATATCAAACGGACCCGGAAATCCCGATATGGCTGAAGCAACTGTCATAAACATCCGCAAGGCTATGGAAATCGGAAAGCCTATTTGCGGAATTTGCATGGGAAACCAGCTTCTCTCAAAAGCTGCCGGAGCAAAAACTTATAAGCTCAAATACGGACACCGCAGCCACAATCAGCCTGTGCTGAAAGTCGGCACTGACACTTGCTACGTCACCTCTCAAAATCATGGATATGCCGTAGATTCAGAAACACTTCCTGATGATTGGGAACCTCTTTTCATAAACATGAACGACGGCACCAACGAAGGAATTAGGCATAAGACTAAACCCTTCTTCTCTGCACAGTTCCACCCGGAAGCCTCTTCCGGACCTAAGGACACTGAATTTATTTTCGACGATTTTATAAAACTGCTATAAACCCCATACGATGATTGACGACAAAATTAAGAAAGTGTTGCTGCTCGGCAGCGGAGCTCTCAAAATCGGTGAAGCCGGCGAATTTGACTATTCCGGCTCGCAGGCTTTAAAAGCTATGAAAGAGGAAGGCATCGAGACTATCCTCATTAACCCGAATATAGCAACAGTCCAGACTTCCGAGGGGTTTGCAGACAAAATTTACTTCCTCCCCGTCACGCCATACTTTGTTGAAAAAGTTATTCAAAAAGAAAGACCTGACGGTATACTCCTCGCATTTGGCGGACAGACCGCACTAAACTGCGGAGTCGCGCTATATCAAAGCGGAGTACTTGAAAAATACAATCTCCGCGTACTCGGCACTCCCGTTCAGGCTATTATGGACACTGAAGACCGAGAGCTTTTCGTAAAAAAACTCGACGAAATCGATGTCAAGACCATCAAGAGTGAGGCTGTCAACAGCGTAAACGACGCTCTCACCGCAGCAGAAGCTCTCGGATACCCGGTGATTGTACGCGCAGCTTACGCACTCGGCGGACTTGGCAGCGGATTTTGCGACACTCCCGAAGAACTTGTCACTCTCACTGAAAAAGCGCTCTCTTTCTCTCCGCAAGTCCTTATTGAAAAGTCACTCAAAGGTTGGAAAGAAGTAGAATACGAGGTAGTGAGAGACCGATACGACAACTGCATCACGGTCTGCAACATGGAGAATTTCGACCCGCTGGGCATTCACACTGGCGAAAGCATCGTCGTCGCACCTTCGCAGACTCTCTCTAACGAAGACTACCATTACCTCCGCGCTCTCGCTATCAAGATTATCCGACATATTGGCATCGTTGGCGAATGTAACGTACAATACGCTTACGACCCAAAATCTATGGAATATCGCGTAATCGAAGTCAATGCGCGACTCAGCCGCTCATCAGCACTCGCATCTAAGGCTACAGGTTATCCATTGGCTTTTGTCGCTGCAAAACTCGGACTCGGATACGGGCTTTTCGAGCTGAAAAACTCCGTCACAAAATCTACATCCGCTTTTTTTGAACCCGCTCTCGACTATATCGTGTGCAAAATCCCTCGATGGGACCTCGGCAAATTCCATGGCGTAAGCCGTGAAATCGGCAGCAGCATGAAATCCGTAGGAGAAGTCATGGCTATCGGCAGAACTTTTGAAGAAGCTATACAGAAAGGGCTTAGAATGATAGGGCAGGGCATGCACGGATTTGTTGGAAACAGACAAATTAAGGTCGCTGACATCGACCAGGCTCTCGCCGACCCTACCGACAAGCGAATCTTCATCATTTCACAGGCGATGGCTGCCGGATACTCCGTTGAGAAAATCCACGAACTTACTAAAATCGACAACTGGTTTTTACACAAGCTCAAACACATAATTGACACTGCAGACGAGCTACAAAAACTCTCTGAAATCGCATCTCTGCCGCTCTCGTTGCTCCGCACAGCCAAGGAACAGGGATTTAGCGACTTCCAGATAGCACGAGAAATCCGAAAATCAGACTTCGACAGCAACTCCGACTCTTTCGCAGTCCGCACTCTCCGCAAGGAAAACGGAATAATACCCGTTGTCAAGCAGATTGACACTCTCGCCGCCGAATATCCCGCACAGACAAACTATCTATACCTCACATACAACGGCTCGGAAAACGACGTCGAATACCTTCACGACCACCGCTCTATCGTGGTGCTCGGTTCGGGAGCATACCGCATCGGAAGCTCTGTAGAATTTGACTGGTGTTCTGTAAACGCTCTCATGACCGTAAAAAAAGAAGGTTGGCGCTCCGTAATGATTAACTACAACCCGGAAACCGTATCTACCGACTACGACATGTGCGACCGCCTTTACTTCGACGAGCTGACATTCGAGCGTGTAATGGACATCCTTGACCTCGAGCAGCCTCACGGGACTATCCTTTCCGTAGGAGGACAAATCCCGAACAACCTCGCGACCCGACTCGACGAACAGGGATTAAACATCCTCGGAACCTCTGCCACAAGCATAGACAACGCCGAAGACAGACACAAATTCTCCGCCATGCTGGACCGTCTCGGCATAGACCAGCCTCGATGGAGAGAGCTGACCAGCTTTGAAGACATCAAGCAATTTATTGCTGAAGTCGGATTCCCGGTGCTTGTCAGACCTAGCTACGTCCTATCCGGCGCTGCTATGAACGTTTGCTCAAACAATGAAGAGCTGGAGCGTTTCCTCAGGCTCGCCGCTAACGTTTCTAAGCAACATCCGGTTGTTGTTACGGAATTTATCCAAAACGCAAAAGAAATTGAGATGGATGCCGTTGCGCAAAACGGCGAAATAAAAGTTTATGCCATCTCTGAACACATTGAATTTGCCGGAGTACACTCAGGTGACGCCACAATATGCTTCCCCCCACAAAAACTTTACGTGGAGACAATGCGACGAATTAAAAAAGTATCATCGCAGATTGCAAAGGCTCTTAACATATCCGGTCCGTTCAACATTCAATATCTGGCTAAAAACAACGACATCAAAGTCATTGAATGTAACCTCCGTGCTTCCCGTAGCTTCCCATTCGTATCTAAAGTACTGAAAATCAACTTTATTGACATCGCTACGAAGGTTATGATGGGAATACCCGTAGAAAAGCCACACAAAAACGCTTTCGACCTCGACTACGTCGGTATCAAGGCTTCCCAATTCAGCTTCTCACGTCTCCAGGGAGCTGACCCCGTCCTTGGTGTGGACATGTCCTCAACCGGCGAAGTCGGATGCATCGGCGATGACACTAACGAGGCCATCCTCAAGTCTATGCTATCCGTCGGATACCGAATCCCGAAAAAGGCAGTTCTTCTCAGCACTGGTACTCCTAAGCAAAAAGCAGACCTCCTCGACGCTGCACACCTGCTCCACAAGCACGGATATTCACTATATGCAACCGGTGGCACCCACCGATTCCTTAACGACAACGGAATACCCGCAATTCGCGTTTATTGGCCCTCTGAAAGCGATATGCAGCCACAGGCACTCTCGCTACTCCACGACAAGCAGATTGACCTCGTCGTTAACATCCCGAAAAACCTCAGCTCAACAGAGCTCAGCAACGGATACAAAATACGACGCGCCGCTATCGACCTTAACGTTCCACTTATAACTAACGCAAGGCTTGCATCTGCATTCATATCCGCCTTCACATCTATGCCGGTTGATGAAATTGAAATAAAGTCTTGGGAAGAATATTAGAGCCAATTTCATAATAACACTAAAGTGGCTGCCTAACTTTAAAGAGTAAGACAGCCACTTAGCTTTTATCTTACAGCATCACGATGCCATAACTATGATTTTTTCTTATTTCTTGTTTTTATTCTTCTCAAGCTGCTTTTCAATAGCATCGAGGCAAGTATCTACAGCCTCTTCAAACGTGTCTGCTACCTTTGTTGCGATTATTTCGTCTTGCGGGATTACTGCCTTGATTATCGCCTCCTTATTCATGGCGCTTTCAGGCTTTACTACTTTCAGAGTTACGTCAAGGCGAGAAATTGCCGCATGGTGGCGAGCAAGGCGTTCTGCCTTCTTGTTGATGTGACTTTCCAGACGTTCGGCGATGTCGAAGTGGATTGACTGAATTTTAACTTCCATGGTTATCCTCCTTTTCTTTTAGATGCCCGAGGATGGGCGAGTTGATAATTGTTTTGAAGTTCTCGATAGGTAATATGTGTATATACCTGTGTTGTTGCAAGTGATTGATGCCCAAGTAGATGTTGCACTGCTGTCAGTTCCGCGCCATTGTTCAGCATATCCGTCGCAAAAGAATGACGTAACACATGAGGACTGCTTCGGCTCGAATGTACGCCCGCTTCTGTCAGTGTATCACGCACCACGTTATATACCAGCTTTGGATATAGCTCCTTGCCATTTTGCCTTACGAAAAATCGGTCACACTGCATCGGCACTTCTTGGTCTCTCAGATTCAGGTAAGACCTTATCGCTTCTTTCAGCTCTTTTCCGAATGGTATTATGCGCTCCTTATCCCTCTTTCCCAGCACCTTCAGTTCACCTTTTACAAGGTCTACATTCTTGTCTGTAAGAGTGATTAGTTCATCGCGGCGCATACCCGTAGAGTAGAGCATCAGCAGGATTAGGTGATTACGTGTCTCTTCAAAATCCGTTTCATCATAGCTCTCGTCAAGCAGCGTGTTGATTTGCCCCTGCGGAACATACACCGGCAGCGGCTTGTCTGTCTTTGACAATATTACCTCCTCCGCAGGATTTGACCTCAGACCGTGATAGCGCATCAGATATTTGAAATACGCCCTCAGGGCTTGCGTCTTACGCCTTATTGTTCGTGACGACATCCCGCCTTTCGCCAGGTGAGCAAGCCACGCGCGTATGTCGTTTACTGTGACACTTTTCTCATCAAGAGTCTCACGACTGCCGTTTGTAGCCCAATCCGCCCACTGCCCCAAGTCTATCCGATAAGACAAAACGGTGTGAACTGAAAGATTCAGCTCACACCGGGTATATGTCAAAAAATCATCAACGTACATAGACTTTCCGCTTTAGAGGTTTACTTTCAGGACACTTGCTCGTCCCTCAGTATTGTAATTGCGAATTTAGTCTATTCTGACGTAATTTCCAAATTTTTTGGAAACTTTTTTCGTGATTTTTATAATTTTTATTCCTCTGCTGTACGAAGTTGCTGTACGTAAACCGCTTTCATCATTTTCTTACGGTTGCGTACTGATGGCTTTTCGAATGCCTGACGGCTACGAAGTTCTTTTACAATACCTGTTTTTTCAAATTTGCGTTTGAATTTCTTCAGCGCTTTTTCAATGTTGTCACCTGGTTTTACTTCTACGATAATCATTTTGTTGTTTATATTTTTAGTTGTTTTTTCTGTTATAGATATTTTTGCGGCGCAAAATTACAAATTGTTTTTCACACTGCAAAACTTTGCGCCCACTTTTTTGGCTTTTGCAGTGATTTTTACCTAAAATATAGTATTTTAGTGTCTTAGGTTCCTATTCTTCACTCCATCGTCGGAGGATATACTCCGGATGAGAAGTGCTGTTTATAACCTTCGCAGGTACTCCTGCCACTGTGACGCCGGACGGCACATCTTTTGTCACAACCGCACCCGCGCCTATTGTCGCGCCGCTTCCTATTGACACGTTCTCAACTATGCACACACCCGGTCCAACATACACATTATTGCCTATCACGGCTGCTCCGCCATCGTTAGCACCTATAGTCGTAAACTGGCTGATATTGCAGTTATTTCCTATCACAGCACTCGGATTTATCACTACACTCATATTGTGATTCAGAAGAAAGCCATAGCCTATACGCGTAGTCTCTATTATATCAAGACCACGCTTGCTACGAACCCTGTTCAGCATATATTTCGTAAAATAATACGCCCATCCACGATATGAAGAAAGCCTCAGCCAAAAATTCAGCCGAAACGTCTCGTGACTGGAAAAAAGCATCTGTATAAACGTTGCCTTCCTCCCGGTATACCGATAAAAGTCGCTCTGCATTAGACGTATGCAGTCGCCGTAGTTCTCGGCGCGCGGAACCTTTAACACCTCCTTTCCACAATATACTTCTTCGTATCTCATTTATTTTGTTAATACTGCAAATCTTCTGCAAAGTTACGATTTTTTTGCCGATTTTTCATCTTCTTTCACGAATATTATGTAATTTTGCGATATGAACAACGCAGATACATCCGCTTCTGGCTACATTACTGATAGCTTTGAAGGAATAAACAGAAATTTTACAGACATTGAAGTAATTTCCACGTCTGAAACCAACATCGTCGCCAAAGCCAAACGATACGGCAGGTGGTGGCTTCTTAAAGGCATAACACGACAAGACGACGAAGCTGCCATTTTAAGGCTCCGTAAAGAGTTTGAAATGACCGTCAAGCTGCAGCACCCTAACGTCATCGCCGTCTCAGGCCTCGAAGATGTCGCAAAAATCGGTCCCTGCATCGTCATGGAATACGTCGAAGGAGCCACTCTTAAAGAATGGCTTACTAACAAGCATTCAAGAGCCGACCGCAGAAATGTCGCTCACCGAATTGCACAAGCCGTAGCTTACATCCACTCCATGGGTGTAATTCACCGAGACCTCAAGCCCTCAAACATAATTATCTCAAACAACGGCGACAACGTAAAGATTATTGATTTCGGACTCGCTGACACCGACGACTACTCGCTGCTCAAACAGCCTGCCGGAACTATCTCATACATGGCACCGGAACAGCTGTCCGCCAACACCCCGGACGTCAGAAACGACATCTACAGCATCGGCATGATTTTCAGCGAAATGGACCTCGGATATGGTGCCATCATTCATAAATGTACCTGCGACATCACAAACAGATACCCCACCGCCAATGCTCTCATTGCAGACATTCAGCGCAGAGAACGGCTTCCCCTCATCATTCTATCCGCTATCGCTGCTTGCACTATCATAATTTCTGCTGCACTTGCATTATTCTCATACTCAAACCTCAGAGGCATCAAAAACGCCGAAAAACTTCAGGCTACCGTTGACGCACTTAACGACAGCATCGCCTCCATGAACAGCGCATACTCCGAAATAAACGACATCGTCTCTCGACAAGCCGACTCCTTATCTGCAATTTCCAGTTACAACAAGACTCTTAGAGAATACAAGGACAGCACTGAGCAAAGCAACCAAAAAGTCATGCGCGAAATCGCAATTTACGATGCAAAACTCAACGCCATTGTCAAAAAATACACCACCCCTATCGAAGAATTTACCTGGGCTAAAAGAGGAGACGCCACAGACGAAATCCTCGAGCTCGTCAAGGTTTACAGAAATCGCTTGCACGAATTTAGTCCACAGGAGGAAATAATTCTATGGCAGGCTGTTTGCCGTAAAGAGAACGACGCATTCAAAAAAATGAAAAAATTACTCGAACAATACCACCCCGAAGAAATTCCCGAAGCTTTTAGAAACCTATAATAACAACATATGAACAATATCGCCACCGAAATCGAAGCCGCTCTCGGCAGGAATATCAAGACTACGAAAGACTTCGAATTTCTAAGACAACTAATTTACAACCGACTTCACGAAGTCATCGGACACAACACCCTAAAACGCATTTGGGGTATTGTTGACGATGACGTCAAACCCCGTACCTCAACTCTTGACATATTAGCCAAATTCCTCGGATACAAAGACTGGGATAGCTACTCTTCCGGCTCTGCTGAAAAGCTCATAAACAGCTCCCCCGTCCTTTCCCGTACAATTGACGTCACTGACGCTTTAGACAAAGGCGACATATTGCGCCTCATTTGGCTACCTGACAGAATTTGTGACATCCAATACTCAGGCGGAATCGACTTCACCGTCATTTACTCCGAAAACACCAGACTCATGCCCGGAGACACCTTCCGGTGCAGCTCTATCATCGAAGGTGAGCCGCTATACATCTCAAACCTAATACAAGGCTCCTTGCCGCCAACCGCATACGTCTGCGGTAAAATGACCGGTATTCGATACGAACTGAAACTCGAATAATTCCCCAACACATCACATTCCACAAAAGCCGGGTGGCTCACTTTCGCATGGCCACCTGGCTCCCCTTTTCACGTGTATTTCATAGATTCTTTTCTTTCTTTTTTATTCCATTTTCATTTCTCAGTCACCGGACGGATTAGACAGCCAAAATATAAATTATTTGTAGTAACTGAATGGGTGCCGGCATTACTCATGGCGATTATATAAGCCATATTATTACCTTCGGCTGTGCCGCTCCAGTATAAGCCGGCAGAGTTTTTGAAATGTACCGTTCCATCATATGAGCATCCTCCGGTAGGCAGGAAAATGCTATTCCCGCTTGGACCTGTGACCTTATAGCCTTGACAGTCACCTTCCTGGCTCCATTCCCATTTACACTTATCTACAAGCTCCTGAATCTCTCTTTGGGTTGGCATTCTCCAATTACTTCCCCATTCCTTGGTCGCTGCATCATAATCCGGCCTTCCCTGTATCTCAGACACATTACTAAACATCATCTTACTGTTTTTCCATGTAAACAGAGTCTTTGTGCTCGTCTCGCCCCATGCAAAATAGTCCCCCTTAGAATCTGGAGTACTTGCTCCTACATTTGACGTTGCCCATTTTACCGATAGACCCAAATCCACCGCCTCATGACCATCAACCACCGTTGAGCCTCCACAGCTCACAAGAACTAACACCATCAGAGCAATAAGGCCGCTCCATAAATAATTAATTTTTTTCATGATTTTTAATTTTTAATTTTTAATTAATTAAACTTTTGCAAATTTAAACCCATATTATACAATATCAAAATCCATTTCAGTCCATTTCACTATTCATTTCAATTTTTTGCCCCTTCATTCCAAAATAGTTGCTCACTTCCTCCCAAAATCACACATTCCTCCGAAAAAATGTATCGCACACCCAATTATTCGTCCGAAAAATTGTAGCATATACACAAATATTCGTCCGAAAAAATGTAGTAAACCCTTGTTTTTTCGTCCGAAAAAATGTATCAAATCAATACAAAGACGCCTAAACCAGCTGCAAATCAAAGAGTTATTCAAAAAGACAAAACACAGCTCGTCACAGACCTCTCTCCCATATAATACAGCGCGGCACAAACCTCACCTCTTGCGCTTATCGGTGACACATACACCGGCGAATTTTCCGTCGGCTCACTCCCATCCGTCGTATAGCGGATTACAGCACCCGCATATGGACTGTTCATCTCCACCTTTCCATCATTTACCACCATGCCCGGCGCACGAAGGTGAAAAGCCGTGCCGGATGCCGCAAGGCGTGGCAACATTCGGCTGTAAATGATGTGATTAAAACGTGAATTGCTATACGTCTCACCTGCGTTCCATGCTCGCTCCGCAAGACCGTACACCTTCGGGAAAAGGTGCGTCTGCACAGTTGCTGCGTTGCGCACTGTCTCCGCAAACAGCTGACCCTGTATTCCGAGCACACGCGTTTTTGACTCTTCATCTGCCGGGCAAAGCTCATATGGATAGCCGTTAAGAGCCTTAAACTCATCTACATAGCCTCCCCAATACAGTCCTCGCTCCTCTGGGTGATAATCATATATCTGATCCATATAGTAATGCTCCACATTGCTCAGAATTACAGGAAATCCCGCATTCACAGCTCGTAGTGGCACATTTTTCAGCTTTGATGAATTTGTCAGCCAGCAGTTTACGCCTCCTGTCGCCGGTGCAACCTCCGCATTAAACTCATCATCATAGCCCACGCCTATTTCCTGCCAGCCATACATCTTTATCCCTTTGGCTGACATCATTCGTGCTATCCTGCGAACAAACTCGCCCTGCATCAGGTGCCTGCCGCTGATATTCAGCTCTTGCATCATCTTTTGCGCCGACGGTGAACCATCCCACGCGCCATTCGGTACCTCATCGCCTCCGATATGAATGCCAAGCAGAGGCACGCCCGCTTCTCGATACATCGCTGCAACCTCATCTATCACCTTTTCCATAAACCGATACGGACCGGGAAGCGCCGGATTCATCAGATTGTCATGAAAACTCTGGGCTGACGTATAGCGCGACGTGTCTCCTTCTTCACGCAAGCGATATGTATCATCACCCATCTTTCTATACCGACTCTCCATCGCCACAACTGCCGCACGAGCATGACCCGGAGACTCTATCTCCGGTATGACATCCACGCCAAGCTCATGGCAAAAACGAATAAACTGTATAAATTCTTCGCGTGTATAATACCCGTTTGACGTTCCTTCAGTACTGTTCGGGTCGCCATTTCCGGCGAATATTTGTGCCAGATAATCATCCTCTGTTGTCGTATATCCTCGCCGGGCTCCTACTGCTGTCAGCTCCGGAATGCCGGGGATTTCAAGTCGCCACCCCTCATCATCTGTAATATGAAAATGCAGGCGATTTAGCCTTAACGATGCCATTGAATATACTATTTTCTGTACCTCCGGCAGCGTCAGGAAATTTCTCGAGACGTCTATCATAAGCCCGCGATAATGAAAATCAGGATAGTCCTCGATGACTGCGCATGGCAAGCCGCCTTCGCTATTCGGCAACACATTGTTCACAAATACTCGTTGAGCCATTTTCACCGCCGGCTCACTCGCACCCTCTATTCTCACACTGTCTTGCGAAACGATGATGCGATAAAATTCAGGATTGTCATTACTGATTATCGCTGTCTTGATGCCGGAAAGTCCGCCCGTATACGTTCCTTCACACATTGTCACAGACTTAAACGACGGTATTATATCATATGGAGTCAGCGGAGTGCTGTCCGCCAAAGAAGCATTTAGTTCATAAATCTTTTCACTCGGTGTAGCCCACCCTGCAAATGCGCTTTTATCACTGTCCATCAGACTATTTCGGTGATATTTAACTGCTATCAGGTGTCCGTCGGCACTCACGCCATGCAATCCGTCTGGAGCATAGTTGCACGACGTCATTTTCCCCTTCACCACTATGTCTATCTCCACCGGCTCCTCGCTCCCGCCAAAACGATTGCTCTCGATATAATAATACCCGGGCACTATCTCCACAACCTTATCTGCCGGATTGACTGCCTCCATCTTCCGTGCAAACATATTGAAGCACAGGCGGCTTAGTCCATAATGATTTTTTACCGTAAATCTCTGTATATAAGTGCGATTGCCGTCTATTTCGCGGTTTTCCACCAGCTTCCACGTCACATTCACTATTGCGCTGGCACACATTGACACACACATCATAATTGCCGTAAAAATCACTCTTATCTTTTTCATGGTATCTTTTTTCAATTATTCAGTTTTCACTTAAGCTGATTATATAGATTTGCGCACGCATCTTGCAGTAGGTCAAGGACAAGCTCAAATCCCTCCGCTCCCTCATAATACGGGTCTGGAACATAATCATAGCGCGTGGCTATCGTAAAAAAATCCGACATTTGCACTATTTTGCGCTCTGCCTCCGGGCTTGGTGCCATCCGTTTCAGGTCATACTCATTATTGCTGTCCATTGCGATTATCAGGTCAAATCGTTCAAAATCTGAATATCGCACCTGACGACAGATATGGTCAAAATTATAGCCGCGACGCGACCCGTGCACCCGCATTCGGCGGTCGGGCAGGTCGCCTATATGATAGTTTCCCGTTCCTGCAGAATCTATCTCCCACCGGCTTTCCTCGCCTTTCTCCTCTACTATCGCACGCATCACCCCGTCTGCTGCAGGTGAGCGGCATATATTGCCCAGGCACACAAACAGCACACTGATTTTCTCCTTCCCTTTAAGCTCGCTCAATAGCTCTATCGTCTTTTTTGATTGCATTTTCTCAATTTTTCACAAAGATACAAATTTTCAGCCGCTTACACAAAAAATAGGCTCTATAGTTTCCTATAAAGCCCATTTATGATGTTTATTTATGTTCGTTACAATGCCACTTTCACGCCTGCTACTACATATACTCCGCGTGAAAGACCTGCTATTGCATTCTGTCCTGCCTTCAGGCTATGACGGAATGAAACGCCTGACGCTGATACTACGTCTATGTCGCGCGCCACTGCTGAAGTGATGTAAAGCACTCCATTCTGTGCCGTGATTGTCAATCCGTCTGCATTGATTGTTGACACGCCGGAATGGTCAAAACCTAATGACGTATATACTCCATTGTTCACGGCTTCAAGGTCTGACGTCTGTTTGCCACTGCCTCCATTGTTGAAGATTATCATCGGAGAGATTATTGCGTCTGTCGTTGTGAATGAGATTGACCACATATTCTCTTCGCCAAGTGTCATACTTGTGCCCGGCCATTCGCCGAGATACCTCTTGTTTCCGTTACCCTTGTCCCAGAAATATGCGCTTACTGTTGACCAGGCTGATGATGTGTTGTCAAAATAGAACACCCAGTTAATCGTTTCTGCAGGAACTTCCGGCTCGTCTGGGATTTCGCCCGCTCCTTCGATTACTTTCACAAGTTCTCCGTTTGAATTATAATATCCGCCGTTCACAAATGTCATGTCACTTGTCTGGCTGCCGTTGCTGCTGTTGAAGATTATCTGAGCACCGTTATTCTCAAGGTTCTTTGTGCCGTCGTAGTGCCATTTCCAGATGCCGTTACCAAGGTTCTGGCATGCCTGACCAGGCCATGCGCCTGTCACGTTGCCGCTTGTTGTCCATACGTGGGCGCGGATTGTCCCGCTCCATGTTGATTCAAAGAAGGCTCCTTGCTCGCCCTCATCCATCCATGGCTCTATCGGTTCTTCTGGTTCCGGGTCTGGTATATCTACCTCTATTGGGTCGCCGTTGTTTGATGAAGTTTCTTCCTCGGTGCCGTCATACCCTTGCTGTTCTGCTTCTACAGACGTTGTGCCATAGATATACTTGCCATCTAATCCGATTTTGCCCGGTGCCGGAGTCTTGTCTGTGCTGAGCACATATACGCGCAAGTTTCCTTTGCCCGTGCAGCTGACGCTCAGGCTGCCGTTTGTCACGGTCTTCACGTCACCTGTCACCACGTCGGTATATGTTCCGTTTTCTATACCCGTAAACGTTGCGTTGCCACTGATTGTCACGAGTGCGTAAGAGTCCACTTTATCATCTGTATAGCGGCGCTTGAATGCGAAGTTGCCGCTGCAGCCTGTCGTGGAATACTGACCCTTGCGGAGTGCAGGTACTGCTGCGCGGATTTGGTTCAGTCGCTGGATATGCAGCGCAAGTGGATGGCTCAGCGTCGCTGCCACATTCCCGGTTGCCCCGCTATAGTCTGCAAAGTCATTTACGGTGACATTTCCCTTGATATATCCTCCAAAATATGCTCTGCCGGTCTCGCTCAGCGCGATGTTTGGACCTTTGTCTATCACGCTGCCTTTGCGGAACTCTATTTCCGAGCCATAATATATACATGGTATACCGCGGAAGGTAAACATAAGTGCAAGGTTTTCTGCCCATACGTCCTGTGGCTGGCTGAAGCGTTGACTCTCTGGTGCTCCATCCGGCGCATAGTCATGTGAATCTACATAAACCACATTATAGGTCGCGTCGTTATAATATTTGTCTCCATATTTCACGGAATATGCCTCTGCCGCTGTCCGGAAGTTCCAGTGCATCGGGAAGTCGATTACACTTAGTCCTGAATACATCGTGTGGTCTGGCGTATGATATGCGTTCCCGTCAAGGAATGCGTTATTGGAGTTTGGCAGATTGGAGTCGCCGCTATAGTCAACGCCCTGACGGTCTTGTGACTCAATATTGACATGGTTGCCCTTTTCTCCTTCCATCACCACTATGCTGTTCCATGATGTTTCGCTGTAGTCCCATGGATAGTCTTTTGTTTCCTTCCATGTGTAGAAAAATGGTGAGCAGTTCTCATGGTTGCGATATACCACGTTGCGCTCTCTTGCACATACTTCACCATACATGAAGAAGTCGCCGCCGTTGCGCTTGTCCTTATGCTGCTCTGCAAGCGCAAGAAACTGTGGCAGGAAGGCGTTGTTGTATGTCAGTCGGGATACGTGGCCCGATGTGTCTATACGGAAACCGTCTACTCCCATTTCTATAAACTTTCCATAGCAATCCACCAGATAGTTGCTCACATATGGATTTTCTGTATTCAGGTCCACACAGTCGCCTGCTATTTGGGCATACCAGCGTGAATAGTCATCCCAGTTCCAGTTATTTCCTACGTGGTGCCAATAGTTATTCACGTCATGGTTCACTCCGTCTGTATTCTTCATCTGGGCAAGTCGGGCACTATACTGTGATGAACCTGGCAGCTGTAGATAGTCATCCGGCAGCTTTCCACCATCCTTCACGGTGTAGGGCACCATACAGTCATCTATCGTTGCCTGGTTTTTGCTCCAGTCGCGGGTAAACAGCTTGCACAAATTTGCCTCTCCGAAATTACCGCAGTGGTTTACTACAATGTCTAGGATAATCTTCATCCCCCGTGCATGTGCCGCATCGATGAGGTCTTGGAAAGCTACGTCTTCGCTCTCAAGGCGCTTATCCACTGTGCTGAAGTCAAACGCATGATAGCCATGATAGTCATAGCCTGACGCATTTGTCACCACCGGAGTAATCCACACTGCTGTAAAGCCAAGTGCCTTGATGTAGTCAAGTTTCTCGATTAGTCCCTTAAAATCCCCGCGCCATGCCGGGTCGCCCTGGTTTCGCTCAACATTGTCCCAGCACTGCCAGTTGTTGCTCGGGTCGCCGTCATAGAAGCGTGTTGTCATTACGAAATAGATTGTTTCGTCACGGAAATCTGTGCGGTCACCGATAAATGTTGCAGCGCCGCTCGTCAAGGCTGTAAGCATAAACATTATGCTTATAAGCGATGATACTAATTTTTTCATGATGTCTTTTAGGTATTACTTGAATTATTTGTGAAAAATGTAATCGTCCGCAAAGTTAATAAATTTTCATTTATACACAAAATATATCAACTATAAAATACGTCTGTAGAGTCAAGTGGCAAGTGCAAAATTAGTAAATTCTTTTGAAGAACTCAAT
>JBJECS010000130.1:0-2986 GCA_051871335.1 Muribaculaceae bacterium
CCAAAATGGATGCAGACCGTGGACATTTACGGCACCGAAGCTATCGGCACAAATGTCGTGCATGCCACTGCTATCGGCGTGGCTGCCAAAATCGCCACTATCCTTGGCGACAAAGCAGGTGCTGAAAAATATGGCTCGCTTCACGACAAGCTCGTCAAAAACATCAACGACAAGCTATGGCTTGAGGACAAGGGTTACTATGCAATGTATTATTATGGCAGAAACTACCCCATCATAAACCCGAGAGTGGAAACGCTGGGTGAATCGCTCGCTATCCTATACGACGTGGCAGATAATCAGCGCGCCAAGACTATAACGGAGAGCAACCCTACAACACCTTTCGGAGCTGCCATTTTCTACCCGCAAATCAGCGATATGCCTTCATACCACAACAACGCCCTGTGGCCTTTCGTTGCCGCTTACTGGGGGCTCGCAAATGCAAAGGCGGGCAATGAAAACGGAGTATTGCAGGCTATCGGCTCTATTTTCCGCCCTGCCGCCCTTTTCTGCACTAATAAAGAAAATTTCAACCTCGACAACGGCGACATTTACACCGAGTTAAACTCCTCAAATATGCTGTGGTGTCTTTCAGGAAATCTCGCCATGACATACCGTATACTCTTCGGCATTCACTACGAGGAAGACCAAATGACTTTCAAGCCTTTCGTGCCTAAGGCTCTTGCCGGAACACGCACGCTTAAGGGCTATCCTTATCGCGGAGCTAAACTTAACATCACTGTTTCAGGTCATGGCGACAGAATTAAGTCTTGCACTATAAACGGCAAGGCATCAGACGTGGCTGCTATCAGCGCAAAGAAGCTGAAAGGCGAATACGACATCAACATCGTGATGGCTGACAATGACATCGCTCCACTGAAAGTGAACAATCAGCCTAACGCTAAGGCTCCGCTCACTCCTATCGCTTGGATTGAAAACGGCGAGCTGCACTGGAACCCTATCGAATACATCGCACACTACATCGTATTGCGTAACGGCGAGCGTATCGCAACTACACGCCAGACTAAATTCGACATAGTGCAAGACGGCGAATACCAGGTAATCGGCGTTTCTACTGACGGAATTGAGTCTTTCGCCTCCGAACCGCGAAACACCGTGATGCCTATCGCTATCCAGATGCCGGGCGAGGCTGTCAATCTTCTATCGCCTGAAGTTTCATACCAGCCAAAGGAAGCACTCGAAGGATATTACGGAAACGGCTTTGTGGAAATAGACCACTCTACCGACTGCATTGACCTGAATGTGGACATCGAGACTGAAGGCACTTATGCTATCACTCTCAGATACACCAACGGAAACGGACCGGTAAACACTGAAAACAAGTGTGCTATCCGCACGGTCTGTGTTGACGGCAACCGTCTCGGCGTTTTCGTTATGCCTACGCGCGGCGTCGCTAACTGGAACGACTGGGGCATCACTAACCCTATCCACGCAAATCTCGCACCCGGTAGCCACAAAATCAGCATCTATTTTGCTGACGGCAACGAAAATATGAACCTCGCTACAAATCACGCATTGCTTGACTGCGCATTTGTAACCCTACTATCCGAATAATTCCAAAAATGATTTCATCGCTATATAAGTTTGACTACTATCTAAAAAACGTAATCTGGGGTGGAGACAAAATCTCAGAGTACAAAAATATAACTCTTCCCGGCAACGACATTGGCGAATGTTGGGAAATCTCCGGCATCAAGGAGCATGAATCATCCGTCATCGGCGGTGATGATTCCGGACTCCTTTTGTCGCAGCTAATCGACAAATATGGCGAGAAATTAGTTGGCAAAGACGTTTACAAGAAGTTCGGAAACGAGTTTCCTATCCTCATAAAAATCCTTGACACTCGCGACAAACTTTCTTTTCAGGTTCATCCGGGCGAGGAAATGGCTATGCTTCGGCACAACTGCCACGGCAAGACTGAAATGTGGTATGTGGTTGATGCTGAGCCTAATGCGCAAATTCATGCAGGTTTTAACCGTGACATCACGTTTGACGAATACAAGGCGATGATTGCAGACGGAAGCCTGATTGACGTTGTAAACTGCTTTCACCCGAAAGTTGGCGAGATTTTCCTCATCGAGCCTGGTACTGTTCATGCTATCGGCGCGGGAAACTTGCTAATCGAAGTTCAGCAGACTTCCGACATCACTTACCGAATTTTTGACTATAACCGACGTGACAAAAACGGCAAGCTGCGTGAGCTGCATATTAGCCAAGCCTGCGACGCGATTAACTATGCCGCAGACCCGAATATCCAGCTCGCTCCTACGGAAATTTCCGGCGACACAGAGCTTTTCGTGAATTGCAGTTGCTTTAACGTGAAGAAAACTGACATCGCAGGAAGCAAGACGCTCGATGTCTCTGCTCGCGACTGTTTCACCATCCTCATGAGCATCGATGCAGACTTCTCAATCACTGCCGGAGGACAGACTGAGACTCTCGCCCGAGGACACGCTATCCTCGTCGCGGCTTTTGTCGATACTGTAATTATTGCCGGCAACGGCAAGCTTCTCATAGTCACGATGCCGGAGTAATTTTCCTGGCAAAAACGCAAAATATGCGAGTAAATAGACTAAATGTGGGGTAAAAACCATAGATTTAGTCCGTTTACTCGCATTTTTCAAAAAATTTGTGTAACTTTGCGGTGAAGAATGACACCCGACAAAACGCAGGATTTCTAAAACATTGCATTTATGAGCAGAGAAAATATCATCGGTAGACAAATCGAGATAAACGAACTCGAAAAAAGCCTTCAGTCTGAGCACTCTGAGCTGATTATTGTTTATGGCAGACGGCGAGTGGGCAAAACATACCTGATAGAGGAATATTTCAGTGGAAATTACGATTTCTCCTTTGTTGGCGGACATAAGCTGCCGCAAAAACAGCAGCTAAGGAATTTTTCCAAGGCTCTAAAGGCTGCAAGTGGGAGTGAAAAGCCTGTTGAGCTCGCAGATTGGTATGATGCCTT
>JBJECS010000131.1:0-2976 GCA_051871335.1 Muribaculaceae bacterium
TGATAAAACTGAACATATAGACACACACCAAGCACATACAATAATCGGTTGCAGACTCCCAGGAATAAGTTCTCCTTTACGATTTCCCATCGCACTGTTGACTAATATTCTTGGTGGTCCCGGAATGAACGCCCGCCTTAATACCATTCTCCGTGAACAGCGAGGTCTCGTTTATACTATTGAAGCCTCAACATCTTTTTTCAACGACTGCGGCGAACTTACAATTTATTTCGGGTGCGACAGTGAAGATGTTGAACGTTGCAAAAGTCTTATAATCAAAGAAATAAATAAATTTGCAACAACTCAAATGACTAAATTGCAGCTCGACAAGGCACGCCGACAGTATTTAGGGCAGCTTATCGTGGCAAGCGACAACCGTGAGCAATTAGCACTCTCCACCGCCCATGAATACCTATATAATTATCTCCAAAATCCATCCGCACCCTCACCCGTCATTTCCCACCTTGACGAAATCAATGCTATCACTCCACAAGACATCATATCTGCAGCTAAAATAATCGCACCAAGCAATCTATCAGCCCTAACATTTAAGTAAACCTTCTTTGTAATTGTTTGAGTTCAGAATAGATTTTGATGAAATATTAAAATTTTTGGCAAAAATTTGCTATAAATTAACAAAAATGTATTACCTTTGTGTTGTATAACATAAATGTACGACATATTTTTGACTATTTGACTATAGGATATGATTAAGACTGTCATAGAACGTGTGATAAGTGAAGACCTCGCCGGTATCTGGAATATTCTGGATTCTGACGAGAAGCGTCGCATCGTAGATGCTTTCGAAATTCAGAATTTCAAGAAAAATCAGATAATTTACGCAGAAAAAGAAACCCCGGAATACCTTTGGTGTCTCCTTAAAGGTAAAGTAAAACTTTACAAAGACGGAGTGGGCGGACGTGCACAAATTTTGCGACTAATCAGACCTGTTCAATATTTTGGCTACCGTGCATTTTTTGCAAATGAGCCATACGTCTCCACAGCCGCTGCCATAGAGCCATCTTCACTTGGAATGCTCCCTATGTCGCTTGTGTCTGACATGATTAGCAAGAACATAAAACTTGCTTGGTTTTTTATCCATGAACTATCTCGCAACCTTGGTGGCTCAGACACAAAAATTATCAACTTAACTCAAAAACATATCCGGGGTCGCCTTGCAGAAGCTCTTATCCTCCTCCGTGACAATTACGGATATGAAGATGACAACTCCACTCTAAACATTTATATGGCGCGCGAGGACCTCGCAAACTTGTCAAATATGACTACCTCTAACGCCATTAGAACCCTTTCCAGCTTTGTAACCGAAAAACTTATTACAGTTGATGGCAGATGTATAAAAATTTTAAATGAGCCACAACTCCGAAAAATCAGCAAATTCGGATAAACTGCATAATATCCTATAAACACCGAAAAAACTTCCACCATATAAGCGATGCCTGTAGACTATAGACGCAAACCCGATTGGTTAAAAATTAAGCTGCCAAATGGGGCAAAATCAGCAAAAGTGGTAGGGCTGTTGAATCACCATTGCCTACATACCATTTGCACAAGTGGAATGTGCCCTAATCGTGGAGAATGTTGGGGAAATGGCACCGCAACGTTTATGATTGGCGGCAATATATGTACACGAAACTGCCGTTTTTGCAATGTTGCCACAGGTCGTCCACTTCCACTTGACACTAATGAAATCACAAATATAATCACTTCCATAAAAGAACTAAATCTCCGTCATGTAGTAATCACTTCTGTTGACCGTGATGACCTGCCTGACTTAGGTGCAAACCATTGGGCTCAGACAATCAGACAGATTCATCAACAATGCCCCGGAGTGACAATGGAAACGCTTATTCCTGATTTTCAGGGCAGAGAAGACCTGATTGACGTAATAATAAAAGAACAACCAGACATTATATCTCATAATCTTGAGACTGTAAGACGTCTGACGCCACAAGTGAGATGCAAAGCCACTTACGACTGCTCACTTTCTGTACTAAAATACGTCGCTAATGCCGGTATAACTTCAAAGTCTGGCATAATGTTAGGACTGGGGGAAAACCGCGAAGAAATACTCCAAACGATGGATGACCTGCTTTCCGTAGGGTGCAAGATTATGACTATCGGTCAATATCTCCAGCCTACAGAGCAGCATTATACCGTACAAGAATATGTTCACCCTGACACATTTGCGGAATATGCTCTAATTGGTAAAGATAAAGGATTTCGCCATATAGAAAGCGCCCCACTCGTCCGCTCAAGCTACCATGCTGAACGACATATCCTATAATTTTTAAAGGTCTCTCAAAATTTAATAGATTTTTCGTAAATATTTTTTGACAAATCCTTAACTTTTTGTAACTTTGCACTATAAACAACTTAAAATGACATAATTATGAAACAAATCATAAAAGCCTCGATACTCTTGTTGTCAATTCTCTCAGTAGCTAATTGCTATGCATATCGCGAGAGATGGAAAGAAGTCACCACTGAAACTAAACCTGATAAATGTGATGGTAGATACCTAATAGTTAGTGCTGTAGGTCACTATGCACTAAATGGGAGGCTTGCAGATGAATTGTCGAAAGCCGGAAATCACACAGAAGCGCTTACCATCAGCGAAGATGGTATCATCGAAACAGATGATTGCAATTTCTATTTTGACATTTCTACTACGACCAAAGAAACGTATCCCGAAGATTTTAAATATGAAATAAAGAGCTGCAGCAGAAAATTTATTGGTGGGCTGATGACTACTGGAAAAAGTGAAGTAGCCATTGAGATTGGCAGTTCTACAGGTAATTCGACCAGCTACGCCCCCAGTCATTTCCTATTGAGTATTAATGCTCGTTCAAAAAGTTATGGTGCATTAATTAAATGTCCTAACAAAAGCGAACTAAGTGATTACATATTTCTTCAGTGGCATGCGTCAAACAGAATATTCCAGTTTCAAGAAAGAAA
>JBJECS010000132.1:0-15879 GCA_051871335.1 Muribaculaceae bacterium
CATTCAGCGAGAGCGTGTACTTCGCATTTGCCAAAGATGACGGCACAGCGTCTCGCCTCGTGGAATATGAAAGAAAATCTGATGGCACATGGGCTGTAGCGATGCGCAAGTTCACAACAGACGGCAGTACCCGCCTACCACTCGGCAAGTATGCCCGTGTATATCCATGGGGCGGTACATTCTGGCTTGATGGCTGCGATGCACTCCCGTCTTACATGAGCTATAACAACGACATCAACTTCAGCAGATACTGCGACGTAAACATTCCAACTACCTGGGGTGCCTGCCACCATGAAATAAACTGGAATGGCAAGA
Source organism: Muribaculaceae bacterium (assembly GCA_051871335.1). GTDB lineage: Bacteria > Bacteroidota > Bacteroidia > Bacteroidales > Muribaculaceae > CAJUPY01. The sequence continues at coordinate 316 of JBJECS010000132.1, forward strand.
AGTATTCCGTCAACCTTAACTTTGACGACAAATGCAACGGACGCGGACGCCTCACAATCGACAATACCGGAAACTATAGCAGCATCACTCCGCGTGCAGAATTTCCGGCAGACGGACTTGGCAACAGCCAGAATACAAGCGGAGCGGCAGACATTGACATAAAGACAGATGGCTCAACTTACTTTGAGGCTTGGGTATTTTCTGAAAATCAAGGAGTTGCATACTACGCCTACGGCAATCCACCACGCGTAGAGCCATCATCTGTGGGCGAGCTTAAGCTTGACGAGAAGTGGAATATCTCCGCACAGAAAGGCAATATCAAGTCAATGGGCTGGGATGCGAGCAAAATCCGCAACTTCGCTTACCAAGACGGCAAAATATACTTTGTATACGACAGCAAAGTAATCAAGGTAATCAACGCACAGACAGGCGAATACCTCGGCGACCTTAACGACGGCGGAGTAATTGCTGGCGGAGAGGAAATTCTGTCAGACGTAAAATGCTTTGACGGAAGGATTATCGCATGCAACAGAGTTGTGTCAGGACAAGAGCTACGCTTCTATGCATGGAACAAAGACACAGAACCGGCTTATGTCCTTTACAAGACTACCAATCTTGGCACAGCGCCTGCACTTGGCGAATCATTTGAAATTGCTCCGGACAGCCAGTGGGAAACATTCTTCTGGATAAATTCAGCATACGACGACGGCAGCAAAACACACGTCATCGAATACCACCAGTCGGCAGCAGACACATGGGAGATAGTATCCCACACACTGACCACCGACGGCACTAATTACTACCACCTGGGCAAAAATGCCCGCGTATATCCATGCGCAGGAAAATGGTGGCTTTGCGGAAACGATGCTATGCCGGCTTATGGAGGCTTCCACACAGGAATGAGCAACGTAATCTCACGCAGCTTCACCCATAACATAGCAAGCACATGGGGCGCCGCTCACCATCAGTTTACATACTGCGGACACGTCTATGCCTACACACCTGAGTTTGACGCAAATCATCAGCGAGGCAGAATCAGAATAGACTATCTGGGCAACCTTGAATACACAGTAGTAAATCCTCGCGGCACCTATCCTGCAGAGGGACTCGGAAATACAGATTGTACACACGGATATGCCGACGCAATAATCAATACCGACGGCAGCACATATGTAGAAGCATGGGTATTTGCTGAAAATCAAGGTATTGCATACTTCACTGAAGGTAATGTACCTAAGCGCAACCCACAGAAAATCAGCAGTATTGTGCGCGCTGAAGAAGGTAGTGCAAACCCGTATGCATACAATCTTTACAGCAGCATAGACGTATTTGACTTTGCGGCACACTATACCCTCAACGCAGACGCACAGAGCGTGGATATAGTAATCTATGACGAAGATAGCGGCGAAGAAGCAATGACCGTGAACCTCGGCGCACAGTCTGCCGGCACTCACGAAGAACATTTTGATGTTCAGAACCTTGAAAACGACCACAATTTCAGTTGGGCGGTACGCGTTAACGGCAATGAGCGCATTCTCCCCGAGACATTCGGCAGCAAACGTTTCTACCATGCACGCGGCGTAGATGTGGACAACAATATGGAAAGTGAATCATTCGGCAATATCTACTGCACAGAGGGCAAACTCACCACAGATGCCACCTATGTCAGCGGAAACGGAGGCGGCCCCGGTCTGTATGCTTTCGACGCAAGCCTCAACCCGATTGAAAACAGCACTACAGGCGGATATGCTTTCATGGGCGGACTTACATTCGATGACATGGCAGGCGACAAATCAGGAGCAGACCCGGCACGAGTGCGTGTTGCAGACGACGGACGCATTTTCATCACCCGTTGCAACGACTCCGGCAGCTATATTGCATATACACCATCGTTTACAGACCTTGCTGCAAACAATACGTTCCACTCACTCTTAAGCGGTGGCACCAATGATGCCTCAAACTGCATCTACAATGATGCATCAGGCAATTTCCTCGCCGCAGCAAACGTGGGATTTGACGTAAAGGGCTCAGGCGAAGAGCTACAGCTACTCTCGCTCTCAGGCAGCAAAGCACTCTTCAATTTCGACCAGACAGCAAGCCGTGTTGATTGCTATAACCTTGGCAATGCAGACGTTCTTCCGTCTCCTACCCCTATTGCCGCTCTCACAGGCAAGTACACCATCAATGCAGTGAGCGCAAACGTGGACTTTGACAACCGCGGAGGCATTTGGTACTGTCAGTATCGTACTGCACCTACCGACGAGCAACCTGCGCTGGTATATGTTGATGCAAATGGTGTAGAACGCTACAAAGACATTTCCACAGTGCGTGGTGCAGGTGCTGTACGCGTATCACCCGACGGCACACTGCTCGCCGCTCCAAGCAGTGAAAAGGCAATCACCATTTACTCTATAGCATTTGACGAAGCGGGCACACCATCGCTCACGGAAATCCTCACAATGTATCATGGTATAGGACGAAACGTGAACGATATAGCATGGGACGTTGCAGGAAATATCTATATCTGCGACAATTATGCCGAATACCTCAAGGCATTCTCTCTCCCGCGCCCTGCAACAACCGTCGAAACGAAGGCACAGAGCAAATACACGTTCCTCAAGTTAATAACCGGAGTAGATAGCATAAATGCCGAAACAAATGCTGAAGCGGAATATTTCAACACCCTCGGCATTAAGGTGAACCATGAAGACCTCACGCCCGGCATCTATCTCCGTCGCACAGGCAACAAAATTGAAAAAATCATAGTGAAATAACATTGACGATACTATTTTTATTGACAATAAAAAAGTTATGCCAATTGTAACTACATAACAGACATTTCAATTCTAACACATGACAATCCCGGAAGACTTGCCACCAGGTATTCTTCCGGGATTAATTTTTAAGAGCATGTTGAGTTAAGTGCAAAAACGGAAAAAATGGTAAAAAAATCCGAAAAATATATACATTTACAGATGCGAAATGTATGTAATTTTGTGGCATCAAAAAAACGGAATCATTAACAATGGTGCGAACCACCATTTATGGTAACATTCCATCCTACAACTCAAAAAAATACAAATGATGGACAGAAGAAACTTTTTGAAAATCTCCACAGCAGGAGCCATTGTCGCAGCAGCTGAATTAAGCGGAGCATCTCGACTCTTTGCACAAGACACAAATGACAATAGTGCAAGACAGAACAAATCCGTCATTGAAGACGACAGTTATCGCCATCTGATGGGACTTGGCGTATCACCAATAGGCTTGGGCTGCCTTCCTATGGTAGGCTATTACGGGGGCACCTATGACAAAAACGACATGATAGCCCTCATCCGCCGGGCATACGACAGAGGCGTGACGTTCTTCGATACGGCTGAAGTCTATGGCCCTTATACCAGTGAGGAATGGGTTGGCGAGGCTCTCCAGCCATTCCGAAACGAAGTAAGGATAGCCACTAAGTTCGGGTTCGGCGTAGAGGAAGGCAAGCCAACCTCGCTCAATAGTCGCCCCGACCACATACGTCGTGCCGTAGAGGGTTCACTTCGCCGCCTACGTACCGACCACATAGACCTGCTCTATCAGCACCGTGTTGACCCTAACGTGCCTATGGAGGATGTTGCAGGCACAGTAAGTGACCTGATAGCCGAAGGCAAGGTGCTACATTTCGGAATGTCTGAGGCAAGTGCGCGCAGCATCCGCAGAGCACACCGCGAGTGTCCTGTCACCGCTGTGCAAAGCGAGTATGCCATCTGGTGGCGCGAACCGGAGACAAAGATATTCCCCACCCTCGAAGAACTTGGCATAGGTTTTGTACCTTACTGCCCTTTGGGACGCGCATTCCTGACTGGCATCATCGATGAGAACAGTCGTTTCCAGAAGGGAGACCGTCGCTGGAACCTGCCACAGTTTACACCTGAGGCGGTGAAACACAATATGCCACTTGTGCATCTCGTAAAGCGTCACGCCGAGAGCAAGGGCATCACTTCCGCACAGTTTGCCCTCGTATGGATGCTGTCACGCAAGCCATGGATTGTACCTATACCCGGCACAACCAATCCAGCCCATCTTGACGATTTTCTGGGAGCAGCCAACATACGCCTGAGTTCGGAAGAACTTGCAGCCTTTGACAATGACTGTTCGCAAATCCATCTGATGGGACATCGCGCAGACGCATTCACAGAAAGTCAAATAGATAAATGATATCCTATTTAACATTCTGATAACCAAAATATTATGAAACAATTATTATTTACCCTTATTATCGGAATCTTCTTCTCATGCAACTCTCAGCAAGAAGAGAAGGTAAACAAGCAAAATAGTACAGAAATGAAACAGAAGAATATCGGAAGTGTTCTTGCACTCTACCCAAAACCATTGACAGTAGTGGGAGCGGAAGTAGAAGGAAAGGTAAATTGGCTCATAGTAGGACATACCGGCATCATCGGTCACAACCGTGTTCTTGTGAGTATGAGCAAAAGCCACTATACCAATCAAGGCATACTCAAGACTAAGAAACTGTCAATCAATCTTGTAAGCCGAGAGATGCTCCCTGAAGCAGACTATGTTGGTAGCGTGAGTGGCAATTTTGTGGATAAGTCAAAAGTATTTGAATATCATTGGGGCGAGAACGGAAGTCCGGTAATAGACGCATCTCCCCTGACGATGGAATGTGATGTAGTAGATAACTATGAAACGGAAGACTTTGATAATTTTATCTGCACTATAGCCAATACCTATGCATCTCCGGAAGTACTCGACAGTGAAGGTAAACTGGACTATACTCGTCTTAAGCCCGTATTGTTTGAATTTCCCACTTATTCCTATCTTGCTACCGGCGAGGTGATAGGCAAGTGCCTGAACCTTGACACAAAGTCGGGAATGTGTGCCAAACAGCCAATGACAACTGATGGAATAGTGCGGCTATCAAAAATTGAAGTTTATCCTGAGTACCTTGACGAATATATGGGATATGCAGTGGAAGTAGGAGAAATCTCTCTCCGCACAGAGCCGGGGGTACTGACTATGTATGCAATAAGTGATAAAGATAATCCATGTCTTGTGACAATTCTTGAGACTTACGCATCAAAAAAAGCATACGAGAGACATGTTTCATCGGAGCACTTTCAAAAATATAAGCAGGGCACGCTGCATATGATAAAATCGCTGCAACTGTGCGACCAGACGCCTCTCAATCCAGCCAACAAGATAAATAACTATATAGAGTAAAAAATGAAAATATTGGTGAGTTTCTGACGAAAGAACTCTCTTTATCAAATAAATAGCTAATAAATCATCAGCACATGAAAAAAATATTTTTATTCACACTATTAACAGCAATGACAATCAGCATTATGGCACAGAAGAAAATAGTACAGACGGCAGGCCGCACACAGCTTGGCGAGTTTGCCCCCGAGTTTGCTCACCTCAACGACGACATCCTCTTCGGCGAGGTATGGAGCCGCAACGACCTCCTCAGCCTGCGCGACCGCAGTCTTGTCACCATCACCTCGCTCATCAGCCAAGGTATGACCGACTCGTCGCTAACGTTCCATCTACAAGAGGCGAGGAGAAATGGCATTACCCGCACGGAAATTTCTGAAATCATCACCCACATAGCCTTCTATGCCGGTTGGCCCAAGGCATGGGCGGCTTTCCGTCTTGCAAAAGATGTTTGGGCGGAAGAAACCACCGCAGATAATGCCAAAGCGTGTTTTCAGCAGGAGATGATTTTCCCGATAGGAGACCCAAATACGGCGTATGCTCAGTATTTTACAGGGAACAGTTATCTTGCCCGCATATCAAGTGAACAGGTGCCAATTGCAAATGTGGCATTTGAACCTGGTTGCCGCAACAACTGGCATATACACAAAGCCACAAAAGGTGGCGGACAGATGCTCATAGGTGTGGCTGGCCGAGGATGGTATCAGGAGGAAGGGAAGCCTGCACAAGAGATACTTCCGGGCACGGTCATCCATATACCGGCAGGCGTGAAGCACTGGCACGGAGCGGCAGCCGACAGCTGGTTTTCTCATCTTGCCATTGAAGTGCCAGGAGAGAGTTCTTCCAACGAGTGGCTTGAGACTGTAAGTGATGATGAATATAATAAGTTAAATTCAAAATGAAAGGTATTAAAATAATATTATTGGCAGTGCTGGTGTTTATATCAGCCGCTGCATGTTCACAAAGTAAAACGACAAAAGTTATGGATGATAAAAAAGTATTAGTAGTATATTTCTCTGCTACGGGTACAACAAAAAAAGTGGCGGAAAAATTGGCAAACATTACAAATGCACACATCTGCGAGATAGTGCCAGTACAAGCATACACAAGTGCTGACCTCAACTGGCATAATTCGCAATCACGGAGTTCTGTGGAAATGAACAATTCAGACTCTCGCCCGGAAATAAGAGCAATCAACGTAAATGTTCAGGACTATGACCTAATTTTTCTTGGCTATCCCATTTGGTGGGACCTTGCTCCGAGAGCAGTCAATTCGTTTATAGAAAACAATGACCTGACAGGAAAGACTGTCATCCCGTTTGCCACCTCCGGAGGGAGTGGCATATCCGGCAGTGTGTCGGCACTAAAAAAATCCTATCCGGCAATAAATTGGAAAGACGGACGTCTGCTTAACCGAGCCGATGATAAAAACATCAAGTCTTGGATAGACAAACTGAAATATTAACATAAAATTTCATTTCTGTGAAAGCAAGATTTTTCTCAATTATGGCGGTTTGTTAACTGCCATAATTGAGAATGCAAAGACATGTAAGACATCACACTTACACATCCTGAAAATTTCATCATTTTTTGTTAAATAATCGCTAACACTTTCAGTTTTCACTCTTTTTGTGTAAATTTGCAGTTTGAAACGAAAAATGATATTACTTTGAGAAGTTCTCAACACTATATAATCCTATTTATCTTCTTCTGCATCAGCGCAATAGCGTTTTGCTTGCAGGGTGCCGGCACATCCGAGAGCGACCCGGTGGCTACACTTTCTCTGCCAGCAGACACAGTTTCGGCTAATGAAATAGCGGATAGCGTATTGTCAGCGACGACCACAAATGACAGCATAAACCGCATAATCGACAATGAAAATAAAATAGAAATAGACTCTATCGTAGTCCGTCGCGACACGATAAAGCCAAAGACAAGGGTGCGGCGAGAAAAAGTTGACATAGATAACGTGATAAAAATAAATGCCAACGACTCTCTGATGCTTTTCGGACGCAATAAAGCCGTGATATACGGAGATGGCAAAGTTGACTATGGCGACCTAAAGCTAAATGCGGCTCAGATAGAGGTGGACATGGACAAGAAGACGGTCTATGCTTTTGGTGTACCCGACTCTATCGGCGAGCTTCAGGGCACTCCGGTGTTTGAGCAGGGCGGCTCAACATATGAGACAAAGACCATGAGCTACAATTTCAAGACGGAGCGCGCATTCATCACAGACGTAATCACTCAGCAGGGCGAGGGTTATCTCACCGGAGGGTATACAAAAAAGACGCCTGACGACTATTACTACATGAAAAACGGGCGATATACCACTTGCGACAAGCATGACTGCCCGCACTTTTATTTCCAGCTTACAACAGCAAAGGTAAAGCCTAAAAGCAATGTAGTGACAGGTCCCGCTTACCTTGTCCTCGCCGGTCTACCCCTGCCAATAGCGGTTCCCTTTGGCTATTTTCCCTTCTCCGACAAATATTCTTCCGGCGTAATTGTGCCGACATTCGGCGACGACTATAACCGAGGCTTCTACCTACGCGACGGAGGCTACTACTTTGCAATAAGCGACTATATGGACCTGGCACTCACCGGCGAAATATATACCAAGGGGTCATGGGGACTAAAAGCGAACTCCAGCTACGCAAAGAGATATAAATATTCCGGTAGTTTCGACATCAGTTTCCTTACCACCATCACGGGGGACAAAGGTCAGGCAGACTATTCCAAGCAGAAGAACTTTCAGGTAATGTGGTCTCACTCTCAAGACTCTAAGGCGAACCCCAACATGACATTATCAGCCAGCGTAAACTACATGACCAGCGGCTATTCACGAAACGACCTGAACAGCTATTACAACAATAACTTCACAGAAAGCACAAAGAGCTCTACCATCAACCTCACCTACCGCTTTCCGCAAAGCAAGTGGTCGCTCTCCACAAACATGAACATAGCCCAGCGCACTCAAGACTCAACGCTCACAGTGTCGTTTCCAAACGTCACGCTGACCATGTCTCAGACCTATCCATTCAAGCGGAAAAAGGCTGTGGGAGACGAAAAATGGTATGAAAAAATCCGTCTTTCATACTCCGGACAGCTTCAAAACTCACTCACAGCCAAGCAAGACGAATTTTTCCAGAAAAGCCTGATAAAAGACTGGCGAAATGCGATGAAACACAGCATCCCAATCTCCGCCACTTTCAACATTTTCAAATATCTAAATCTCACACCGTCGGTCTCAGTCACAGACCGCATGTACACTCGGAAAGTTCGCCGCTCATGGGATCCGAATGCCTCAGCAGAAATCTGCGACACCAGCTATAGCTTCTACAACGTGTGGGATTTCAGCGCGGCTCTATCCTTAGACACAAAGATATACGGTTTTTTTAAGCCCCTACCCTTCCTTGGCGACAAGGTGAAGATGATACGCCACGTAATCACGCCTACGATTTCATTCAGCGGCTCGCCGGACTTCAGTTCTTCGTTCTTCGGATATTACGGGCAGTATAACTACACAGACTCAAACGGTAAGCAGCAGACACGCAAGTATTCACTCTTTCCAAACTCGCTATACGGGGTGCCGGGCGAGGGAAAGACGGGTATGGTATCTGTCTCTATCGCGAATAACGTTGAGATGAAGGTAAAATCTGAAAATGACTCCATTGGGGAGAAAAAAATATCGCTTATCGAGAACTTCACAGTGTCGCAAAGCTATAACTTTGCCGCTGACTCCCTGAACTGGAGCAATATCAACACGTCTCTCCTGCTGCGACTCACAAAAAGCTTTAACCTCAACCTCGCCGCAACCTGGGACGTATATACCTATCAACTAAACGAATACGGCAATCCGGTGCGCGTAAATATTCCACGCTGGAAATGTGGAAAAGGGATAGGAAGACTCTCCAGCACAGGCACGTCGTTTTCCTATACCTTTAACAACGAGACATTTAAGCGCAAAAGCGACAGTAACAAGAAAGACTCAGACAAGAACAAGAATAACAACAATCAAAACCAGAATACACCACCGGCGGACGGGGACGAACAGACCGGCTCACAGCTCGGACAGGGCAGAAACAAGAAAGAAGAAGATGCACTGGACATGGACGGCGACGGATACATGAAGTGGACAGTTCCATGGAGTCTTTCCGTAAACTATTCTGTAAACTACAGCTATGGCGAGTTTGACAAGCAGAAAATGGAGTACAAGGGCAAAATCACGCAAAACCTTAGTTTTTCGGGCAATATCAGACCTACGAAAAACTGGGCGTTCAGTTTTTCTGCGAGCTACAATTTCGACACCCACAAAATCGCCTACATGAACTGCAACATCTCCCGCGACCTACACTGCTTTGCGATGCGCGCAAGTTTTGTACCCGTAGGGCCATACAAGTCTTATAACTTTAGCATCGCGGTGAAGTCATCACTCCTTAGCGACCTGAAATATGACAAGCGTTCATCAACATCAAATGGTGTAACCTGGTATTAATCAACGATATATCACAGCCAATATGGAACAAGCAGAAAAACAAGCACTACTGGACCGCAGATACCTGCGGATGGCACGCATCTGGGCAGAAAACTCGTATTGTGTGCGAAGGAAAGTGGGTGCAATCATCGTGAAAGACAGCATGATAATTTCCGATGGATATAACGGCACGCCATCGGGGTTTGAAAACGTGTGCGAAGACGAGGATGGCCACACAAAGGCATACGTGCTCCACGCCGAGGCTAACGCAATAACAAAAGTGGCTCGGAGCAATAATTCCAGCGATGGAGCCACGCTATATGTCACCGCCTCCCCCTGCGTGGAATGTGCAAAGCTGATAATCCAGGCGGGAATCCACCGCGTGGTGTTCAACGAGCTATATCGCATCTGCGACGGAATAGACCTGCTGAACCGCGCAGGCATAGAATGTGTTCATATAGAAAATCTTGAAACTGAAATCTGATATATTTTCAAATAATGGATAACAAAAACGGCATCTACCGCGTCATTTTGCCACTTGTGATAGCACTCGCATTTGCAGGCGGCATCTGGCTCGGCACATCACTAAACAAAAATGAGGGCGTCAGCACAGCAAATCAAAAGCTGGGCGCAATACTAAACCTTATCGGCAATGAATACGTTGAAGACGTAGACCTTGACTCACTTGTGGAGCAAACCTTGCCAGACTTGCTGGCAAACCTTGACCCACACTCTGTATATATCCCGAAAAGCGAACTTCAGGGAGTAAACGATGAGCTTGAAGGGTCTTTTAGCGGCATAGGCGTGCAGTTTATGATAAACAACGACACTATCACTATAGTCGAGGCAATTTCCGGAGGTCCATCAGAGAAAGTGGGACTACAAGCCGGAGACCGTATCGTGACTGTAGACGGGGAAAATGTAGCGGGCATAGGCATAACAAATGAGGGAGTGCAAAAACGGCTGAAAGGAGATAAAGGAAGCCGGGTAACCCTTGGAATACGTAGAAACACCGCCAAAGAAGTTCTTGAGTTTGAAGTAATCCGCGGCGATGTGCCGGTATCGATGATTGATGCTGCCTATATGTATAACGACCATACAGGATATATCCGCGTAAAGCGCTTTGGGCGAACAACATACGATGAGTTTTTCTCGGCTCTCCTACAACTCACCTCAAATGGGGCGGATGCGTTTATCATAGACCTACGCGGCAATGCCGGTGGATTTATGGAAATGGCAGTGCTGATGGCAAACGAGTTTTTGGAAGACGGTCAGCTGATAGTAGCACAAAAAGGACGAGGGGGCAAAAACGACAAAGCATACTTTGCAGATGGCTCGGGGTCATTTAAGCATGCACAGATTGTGGTGCTACAAGATGAATATTCGGCAAGCTCAAGTGAAATTTTTGCCGGAGCAATCCAGGATAATGACCGCGGTCTGATACTTGGTCGCCGCTCATTTGGGAAGGGACTAATCCAGCGTCAGGCAGACCTGCCGGACAGCAGCGCAATCCGCCTGACAATCGCGAGATATTATACACCATCAGGGCGTTGCATCCAAAAAGACTATTCAGATGCTAAAAATTACGAGAATGATATCGTAGAGCGTTATAATCATGGCGAAGCATTTGAGGCAGACTCAATCCGCCAAAATAAAGAAGACAAATATACGACTGCACATGGAAGGACGGTATATGGCGGCGGGGGCGTGACACCGGACATATTCGTGCCACTTGACACGACGGGCGTGACGACATACTACCTCAACGTGGCAAATGCAGGGCTCCTAAACCGCTTTGCGTTTGAGTACTGCGACCTGAACCGCGAGCAGCTCAAGGATATGGAAGACCCGCTGAAACTGCTTCCTGACGACGAAACGCTAATCCGCTCTTTTGCCAACTATGCGAGACAAAACGGGATTGCACCTCGCTGGTATTATATCCGCCTTTCACAGAAGCTAATCCTGAGCCAGATTAAGGCACTCATCGCGCGAGACACGAAGGGAATGCAGGCTTACTTCGAGATTGTGAATGTAGATGACAACGCAATCACAGCGGCTGTAAAGGAGATAGAAGCCGGAAATGCGGAGTATCCTATTATGGGCGAAGAAAAAGACGAATAAAAATCAACAATCATGGATAAAACTGCCATACGCAGACATATCCGCGAACAGAAAAGACTGCTCACAGACGCTGATAAGGCGGCTGCCGAGCAGTCTGTCATTCAGCAGCTTGAGTCACTGCCGGCGTTTGCCAATGCACAAAAAATCTTACTTTACAATTCCCTGCCCGACGAGCTGCCGACCACAGAAATGCTTCGCCGATGGCACGCTACCAAAGACCTTTACCTGCCTCGCGTATCCGGAGACGACCTGGAAATCTTGCGCTATGCCCCGGATGCCGTTATTCCCGGGGCTTACGACATCTATGAGCCTGTGGGCGAGGCTATTAGGGATGAATCAATAATAGAGCTGATTATTGTCCCGGCTATTGCATTTGACAGGCATGGGAACCGCATAGGTCGAGGCAAGGGGTATTACGACCGGCTTCTGTGCCGCACGTCGGCACTAAAAATCGGCATTTGCTATGCGTTTCAGCTTATCGCAGACTTCAGCCCAGAAGCACACGACATACCTGTGGATATGGTGATAACGCCTTGAAATTATAATTTTCTGCACAAAATTTGGATAATAAGTTTGAAAAGTGTATTGTTGAGTAAGTTGGAATTGCGGCGATTGATTTGTTAAAAAACATTAAAGGTATTGACAAAGGGGTATTTGATGTTGTAACTTTGCAGCAGGAAAAATCAAACTATTTATTAATTCAAAAAAATCACCGTACAGAAAATGAAAAGAATTTACTTAGTAATTGTTGCATTATTTGCAACGTTTGCAGCAATGACTGCATCAGCTCAAGAAGAGATTAGCATCACGCTTGTGATAGACAATCCAGATGCAGTAACCGTCAACATCTCGTCTCAGAAACAAGAAATCGTAGCCGGCAACAACGTTTTCACGTTTGGTCTCTACACGCAGCTTGAGGTACGTCCAAACAGTAATTACGCCATCACATCCATAACAGACAAGGATGGCAATGTCGTCAGCCTGAATGACTATTACCTGTCAAAGTATTTCTACTCTACTGACGATAATGGTCAAATCTATACCGTTTCAACGAAAGAACTAAACCGCGTATGTAGTTTTGTTCTGGTAGTTGGAGATGCTGATAAAGTCAAAGCTACGTTTAGTGGTTCAGGCGAAGTGTTACCGCTGGTATCGGGTCCAAGTACATACGCATTTGACCCGGAAATTGAAAGAGAGCTTATATTGACTTCGACAAGTACAAAGAAATTTTTCCAAATCACAGTTAACGACGAACCTATCACTGTAGAGTGGACCAACCGCATCGACCTTGCAGATGGTTTTACAATAGTGGTAGATACGGAATATCCTGATATGCCATGCAACATCACAATCCAACTTCCGGAAGGAATAGACTACAGTTGTATTCAGTCTGTGACGTTAGATGGTATGGAAAACGGACACGATTCAGGAGTGTTCAGTTGTCAAGCATACGATGAAGTGTCAATATCCTTTAAGCCCGAATATGAGGTAAAAGGTTACTCTTTTGACGGAGAGGAACAAAGCATGGAAGGCTTCACCGGCAGCATCAATTTTACCCCAATCAACCTTCCAAACTGGGACGTCATAGTGTATGTTGATATACAACTTCGCCCGACGCTGTATGCAACGGTAATTGTAGATAACCCGGACAATGTATCCGCAACGCTCCAGTATGACCCAATATCACTTAATGCGGGCGAAAATGTGATAGAATTTAAATCGAACGCATCAACATTCTCAGTGAGCGACAGCGCCGTAGGTAAAGTATCAAAGCTTACGAAGACGTTAAACGGCGAAGAGACGGACATAACCGGAACGTATTTCATAACGCTTGAAGACGGTATGATTCTGAATGTTGAAACGACATCAAAAGACCTGCCAAACTCATTCGTGCTATATATTGAGGGTTCAGAGGCGTGTGACAATGCTTTTGGTCTTTCAAACTCAGATTGGGAAGAATACAAGGTGTGTGAAGGATACAATATAATCCCGTTTAATGACGGAGAATTAAAACTCAGCCTCTCAGGGGAAACAGTCGATGGCAACCAGTCGGTATGGATTAATTACGAGCAGGTAGGTCCAAAAACAGAAGGCGGAAACTACTGGAAGTTCACTCCGAGCGATGGTGACGTGGTGAAAGGATTTGCCCTGAACCCAACACCTGATACATATCTAGTAACCTTCAACGTGGATGGTGACGAGATGGGAAATCCGATGACAATCAAGGATAAGGTGGTGTCAAACGAAAACTGGAAGAGTTTCACAGTACTCGGCAGCACAGAGATACAGTTCAGCTGTGACGCTGACGTATTGGCAGAGGTTCGCCAAGGTGAAGAATTAATAGAGCTAACTAAGACTGAGGACTCACAAAGTTTCTTATTCACAGTCACCAAAGACACCGTTTTTGACGTGAAATTTGAGGATGCCGGTGTGGAGAATATATTTATCAACCAGGCGTCTGACAATGACAATGTTTATAACCTTCAGGGCATCCGCATTGGCAAACGTTCAGACCTCAATTCACTTCCACAGGGTCTTTACATAGTAGGCAATAAGAAAGTGACAGTCAAATAACAGACTGCAAACTGAGCCTTACTGTCATAATTCCTTATCAGGGTAAAACAAAATCACTCACCCGGCATTATGAGCGGGGTGAGTGATTTATTTGGTAGAGGGAAATGTTCAGAATATTATGTGAAGTTTATTTCACGAATTTCAGTACCTTAGTTCCATAGTCTGACTTGCACTTGAGAACGTAAACGCCCTTGGCAAGATTTTCGATTGAAACTTTATCGGTATCAACTGCATTAACGACTTTCAACCCTGAGATAGTGTAGATTTCAATATCGGCAGCCATATTGACGTATACTGCATTTTTGCCAATGGTCACTTGCATGCTGTCTGAATTAAATTCGAGAGCCTTAGTGGTGGCTTTTGCATCGGCAAAACGGTATGCTGCAAGGCCGTTCTTAGGAATGTAGATGTAAAGGACAACGCCACACACTTTTCCACCTTCGCTGTATTCATACTCATAGTCGATAATCTCATCGCCGTAGAAGCTGTATTCGTTGCCAAGACCAGCCTCAGGCACAACGAAAAGACCTTTAATTGATGAGAACGACCAGCTGCTGTTTATAGATGCGATAGCAATCTGATGAGGACCGCCGTCGTAGTTCCAACCATCGTCAGTAAAGACAGTGTTGTAAGAATAAGCGACATAATTGTTACCGTCGATAGTGAAGTGAGCGAAACCAGTAGCATATTCATCGAGCGGAGCTTCAGCGCTGTTGCTGTCAAAGCTATCCACGATTTCACCGGTAGAGAAGTCGTAAAGCGTAGGGTGAATCATTGTAGCGTTAACGAAGAAAGTGTTGTCGTCTTTAGGATAAACACGAGAAGAGAGTCCCGGCTCAGAAGCGGAAGACGGACAGAAATCTTCGTAAGACATTTGCTTTGTGGAAGTAAGTTTGCCTGAAGAGTAATTCCACTTGATGACAGTGTTTGACTTAGTACCAGCGAGGATGTAGAAGTTACCAGTATCAACATTACCTACGAGAGCGCAGTGGTCAACACGAGCTCCTGAAGAGTGAGATACAGAAGCCACGAGAGTAGCGTCACCAGTGCTCTTGTCAATCTTGTGGATAACGAGCGGTGTAGTAGACAGGTTGATGGTGAGGTTGCTTGTAAGTAGATTACCGGCAGCGTCTTTAAGAACGTCGTTGCAAGGGAAGTATAGCGTCTTG
>JBJECS010000133.1:0-2955 GCA_051871335.1 Muribaculaceae bacterium
TGCCAGCCCTAATTTTTCATCTGCCTGCAAAAAAGTTTAGCGGACAGTAATAGATTTTATTATACTCTTCCTGCGCCACATCAAGTTCTGCCTGAAACAGAGACTGTTGCGCTGTTAATACCTCAAGGTATGAAGTTTCCTCACTGTGCTCCATAAGCAACTTCGTGCAGATGACTGTTCTTTTCAGCAATTCTTTTCTCTCCCGCGCCCTCCCCAGTCGCTCATCCGCTTTCTTGCAGCCGTCAATAGCGTCGTTTACCTCTGCTCCTGCCTTTAGTAGCTGTTGGCGGTACTCGATAAACGCTTCCTCCTGTCTCGCTTTTGCTATCGTTAGATTAGCGCGGTTTTTACCTCTGTTAAATAGTGGTTGTACTATGGAACCAAGCGCGCTTGTCAGCCATTTGCCGGGGTTTACAATGCTTCCTCCATCGGAATTTGTCCACCCAAGAGAGCCACTCAGATTGACTTGAGGATAAAATGCCGCTCTCGCCACGTTTGTTGCGTAAAATGCTGTCTGTAGTGCATGTTCAGCACGCCTCACGTCAGGGCGAAATGATAAATAGCTTAGAGAAATACCCGTTTCCGGCAGCTCTCGCAGCTCCTGACCGTCAAGACTCCCGCGTTTTATTTGGCGGGATGTGACACCCAGCAATACGTTTAGCGCGTTTTCCTGTTCGTTTATTTGCTGAGTTAATTTTACGATATTGCTCTCTATCTCTATCGTGTTCGCCATGGCTTGCGTGACTGCCGCTTCGTTTGCCTCTCCCACCGCTTTTTTCGCCTTAAGCGTTCTCACCGTTTCCTTCCATGTCTCAAGTGTTCCCACGCTTATTCTTAGCTGCTTGTCAAGTAACAGCAATGTGTAATAGCTATTTGCGATAGTTGCTATCAACTGTGTTTTCACAGCTTGCTTTGCATCATAATACATCTGTGCTGTGGCATACGCTCCGCGCTTTTCCGCGGTCAGTCTTCCCACGATGTCAAGTTCCCACTGTGCAGAGAGCGCAAGATTATATGTTTTGGCTATGCTTCCGTTAACCGTGCTGATATTGCCTTGCGGTGTTAAAGATATCTGTGGTAGGTATGCCAGTCGTGCAGCTTTTAAGCTCGCCTCTGCTTCCACTACCTTGAGCGTTGCTATACGGATGTCGGAATTGTTCACCAGTCCGGTATCAATAAGCGACTGTAGATTTTTATCGCGGAAAAACTCCCGCCATGTCAACGAGTCTGCAGGGTTTATCACTACGCCTGACGATATACTGTCTGTATTCAGACTTTCTATATCAAGTTTTGGGCGTTCATATTCCCTGTATGTGTTACAACCACTTGATATAGTAAGTGTTAAAAGTAGTAATCCAATGTATTGTTTCATATTTACTTTTTCTTTTTAATATTCTCTTTTTCTGCTACTATCTCCCAGTCGGGATACTCTTTGTCGTCAAACTGCTGAGGTCTGATTTTCTCTTGCATTGCTTGAAAAATGACAAACATTGCAGGCACGAAAAACAATAATGCCAGCCCGCCTATCTGCAATCCTCCTACAACACATGTGCCAAGCGAGCTATTGCCATTCGCTCCCGCTCCCGTAGCAAACATTAGCGGCAAAAGACCGAATATCATTGCCAATACTGTCATCAGGATAGGGCGGAAACGTGCCTTTGCAGCACCTACGGCAGACTGTATGAGCGACATCCCTGCATTTCGCCTTGCTACCGCATATTCTGTTACGAGAATTGCTGTCTTTGCAAGTAGACCTATGAGCATGATTAGTCCCGTCTGCAGATAGATGTTATTCTCAAGTCCCATAATCTTTGCAAATAGGAATGAACCCATCAGCCCGAAAGGTACCGATAGTATTACAGAGAATGGTATAAGAAAACTTTCATATAGACCACACAGGATAAGGTACACAAACACGAAGCATAGCACAAAAATTATGGCGGTATTGTCTGTCGCTTCGCTCTCCTCGCGAGATATGCCGGAAAACTCATAGCCATAGCCTTTAGGTAGCTCTTGTGCTAAAGTCTCTTTCACGGCTTTGATAGCCTCTCCTGAACTATATCCCGGTGCCGCTTCGCCATTTATCGCCATAGAACTATATAGATTAAATCGGCTCACAGATTCCGGTCCATAAGACTTTTCTATCTTCACGAAATTGCTCAGTGGAGACATCCCGGAGGCGGTTCGCGTGTAAATCTTATCAAGCGACCCTGGAGAGATGCGATATTCAGGTTCAGACTGTATCATGACACGATATAGTTTAGAAAAACGGTTGAAATTGCTGACGTATGCGCCACTGTAATATCCTGCAAGGGTGGAGAGGACAGCATCTGCAGTAGTACCCGCTCGCTCGCATTTTACAGCATCTACCTCCACAGAATATTGTGGGAAATTTACGTTAAATGTTGAGTATGCTGTAGAAATTTCCTGTCTTGCTTGTAGTGCGTCAATAAGTCTTTGTCCCACAGCAAATAGGCTGTCTACTCTGCCGCCTGATTGGTCTTGCAGATTTATCTCAAAGCCGTTGCTCACACCATAGCCGTCTATCAGTGGCGGGTTCATTGCAAATATTGTGACGTCTTTCACATCATCACTAATTGCGTTTATCCTGTCCACGACAGCTTGTGCGCTGCTGTTCGCCCCTTTTCTCTCTCTCCAGTTTTTCAATTTTATGATAAGCATACCGCTTGACGGACCTGCTCCTCCGATTAATCCGTAGCCTGCAGTCTCACTGTAAAACTCTATTTCATCAATACTGTCTATCCTCTGTTCAATTTGTTTCATTATCTCAGTCGTATGTGCGATAGAGCTGCCGGGAGGTGTGGAAATGTTGACCATTACAGAACCTGTATCCTCGTCAGGTACAAGGCAGATTCCAGAAGCAAGTGCAAAGTTAGCATAAAAGTTTTGAAATCACCTCCAAAGGAGTCAAGAAACCAATCTTTTTCCTTGGTC
>JBJECS010000134.1:0-15839 GCA_051871335.1 Muribaculaceae bacterium
GGTGCCAGCCCTAATTTTTCATCTGCCTGCAAAAAAGTTTAGCGGACAGTAATAGATATAAATGGAGAAATTATT
Organism: Muribaculaceae bacterium; assembly: GCA_051871335.1. GTDB lineage: Bacteria > Bacteroidota > Bacteroidia > Bacteroidales > Muribaculaceae > CAJUPY01. The sequence goes on from JBJECS010000134.1 coordinate 76, forward strand.
ACCTTTGTAGCCATAAATCAGATAGTTTCTTTAATATCAATTTCTATTTCACCATGGACCCGAATATTTTTGACAACAATCAGTTACATGCCGGAATGATACTCTGCACCTCAGGCAGACGTGAAGTGATGATTAATGGCAAATTTTTCAGTCTCGACATAGGCACTTTGTGTTTCGCCTCTCCAATCATCACAATCCTGGAAATCTCGCGTACTGAAGACTACGAGGAAATCTCCATCCTTACCCCTGCCGTAAACATATATCAGGTAATACGAGAAATTTATGACTTAGTCCTCAAACTTCGTCTTCGTGAAAGTCCTTGCATTAAACTCGATAAACAGCATTTCGACTTTTTCATCTCACGCAGAAATGAAATTCTTGAAAAGGAAAAACTCGCACATTCCGCCACCGACAAGAATGAACATATCGTATTGCAACATATCGTAAGACTCCTCACACAAGAAACTATGCTCGAGTTTATTCACTTGTATTATACTAATTGCGAGGTAACACCGGCCACTTCAAGTAAATACGACTCTGTGCTGTTTAAGTTTATGCTCACACTTAACCAAAATTTCCGACAGCACCGTGATACCGCTTTTTATGCTTCTTCAGTAAATCTGTCAAAAAGCCATTTTACACGGATTATTTGCGAAAAAACGGGGAAAACACCTTCTCAGTGGATTGCAGACATTACCATTTTGAATGCAAAACTACTTTTGAAATCTGACCTTTCAATTAAAGAAATCGCTGCAGAACTGTGTTTCCCGGAGCAGTTCACGTTCCGCAAATTTTTCAAGCATCACACAGGGCTCTCACCAAGAGAATATCGGAAAAGTAATCTCTTCAATCAATAGATTCTAACAACAAAAACAGCAAGACCCTCCGTTTTTACGGAAGGTCTCGCCAATGATTATCTTACTCACCCTTTCACAGTCCCAAATTGTCAGGCTGCTCCAGGCGAAAATTCTCGTTTTACTTGATTGCTACTTTCTTAACAACCTTGCTGCCGTCTGCATATGTAGCAACTACCACATAGAAGCCCTTCGCAAGACTTTCTGCATTAAACTCATCTGTTGCAGTAGCTACCTCTACACCAGACACGCTGTACACACTTATTTTAGCGCCCTCAGCATAGAATGTATCGCCGCTGAAAGTGATACCCTTTTCTGCAACAATCTCTCTCGCACCCGAGTAATCTCCTGCTGCTACATATTTTGCCACACCCTGCTTCGGTATATGTACCCAAAGGTGAATTTTCTCATTCTCTACCTGCGCGATTGCTGTAGATACAAATGTGCCGTTGCTGATACCACTATTGCCAAGTACTCCATAGCTATGCAACACTGTCGCGTTTTCAATTCCGTCGCTCACATTTACAAGGTTAAGATAACCCTGCTGCACGCCGGTCTTGTATGTCACTGCAGCTGCAAGGTTATAATTGCCAAACGTGATTGGGCAATAGCTTGAACCGTATGTGTTGCCGTCTGTAGCTGCTGATGCAAGCGACTTGATATATGTTCCGTCTGCTTTAAATTGTGCTGTCGCGCCGCCCTTACCTGAGCAGATTAGCGTTCCGTCAGCCTGTGGACGTACCTCTATCACTGCGTATGTTCCACCAAGGTCAAAGTCATTGCCATTTGAGTCCTTAAGCGTGATTACGGTTGGTGTTGCGCTTGCTGTGCCGTTTGTCACAGTGTAAACGTAAATCTTACCAGCATAGCCTGTATTTGAACTTACATAGATTTTACCATTGTTTATGTCGCCATATGTGCTGATAAGGTCACCCGCGCGTCCTCCGTGATTTGTTGTCTCAAGGATTGTAGTCGGCTCTGCCGTATCGCTGCTCCATGCGTATACTTTCAGGCTGGAAGTGCCGCTCAGGGCTGCCGATGCCGCTACGATTGTGCCGCCAAGGTTGCCTACAGAGAAGAACTTGTATGTGCCGGCCGCTATGCTTGTGCATGGCAGATTGCCCTTGTCCACGCCTGTCATTGCATCTACTATATGGATATTTGCATCTGATGCCTCGCGCTGGAGCACATAGAGGTTGCCGCCCTTGAGCACCATGTTGCGTGAATAATCATTGCTCGGGTCCATAAATACGCTACTATTGCCCTTCACTGCAGAATATTCCCATTCTGTTGAAAATTCAGACGGAAGTGTTAGTTCTCCTCCTGGAGTCGGTTCCGGTTCTGGTTCAGGTTCCGGCTCTGGTTCAGGTTCTGGTTCTGGGTCTGTTGATGTAGGAAGATTTCCTGAACGATAATAGCAGATTCCTTGCAGATATGAGAGCACCCATGTTTCCACATACGAAATTCCATCCGTATTCACTGCTATATCACCGCAGGCTCCCGTATTTTCAGCACCGTCGCTAAGTCCGTCTGATGGGAAGTTTCCTATGCTTGTGATGCTTGAGAAATTCCCCGAATTATCGATAATCAGTCGCATTGTTGGCACTGTATAGTTCGTGCTTCCTGCAAATATCAGGTTTGCCGCATATTTCTGGTCGTTATAGTAAAATTCGCGGTGGCTGGAGCCTTGAGTATTGCCTGTATATGAGTTTTTGCACTGTACTACGGCACCACCTGCGCTGCTGTCATACTGAACCCATGCCGGATACCCGTTTTTACCGTCTACCCACCAGCCGTCGCCCTTATAGTAAGCGCGTACCGTTGCACCGAGGGTATAGCGTGATGTTCCCTCAAGAACTTTCGTGCTCGTCGCACTCCAGCTGCTACCACTGCGGATATATTCCACTATGCGGGATGTTGTACTGTCATCATTGCCGAAGGTCAGGCGAAGTGTCCCACTAAGGCTGCCGTATGCCTCCATACAGTCGCCCACGCGTGCTGCCCCCTGCATATCGGTTGTACTCAGTAGCAACGTCGGCTCTGACGTGTCGCTCGCCCATTCATATATGCGTAGCTCACCTGAACTGCTCGCCAGGTTGCATGCAAGCACATGACCATCTACCACTACTACGTCACACAGCTTCAGCGTGCCGCCTGTTACATTGTCATTCAGTGGAAGGCTGCCGAGTTTCGCGCCTGTTCGCGCATCGATTATCAAGATTTCCTGATGATTATATACGCAATACAGCTTGCCGTCGTTATACGCAAAGTTTCGTATTAGCGTAGCATCATAGCCCGGAGAAGTCGTGTTGCCGCGTTTTAGAGAATAGTTCCATATCTCCTTCAAGTTCAGTGCGATTGCTTCTGAGCTGAGTATTTTTCCCTCAAGTGTAACAGTCACACGGTCTGATGATGAAGACTGGATTGCAAGATAGCCTGAATATACTCCTACTGCCTTTGATGTGTCAAGGGTCACGATAAGGTCACCACCGGTACGTGCATTCCAGTTTGAACCCGGCGTTACTACAAATGCGCTCTGGCTTGAATTATAACTCATGTCCGCACTCAAGTTTCCCGCACTCACTGTCACTGTTGCCGACGGTTTTGTGTCTCCCTGATTTGCTGACAGTGAGAGTGATGTTGGATTGGCTGTGATATATGCGCTGTCCGGCGACTTAATTGTTGCGGTGATATTGATTTCCACGCGCTGCTTGCTGTCTCCTGACCCGCTCTGCACTGCTATATAGCCCGTATATGTGCCCGGAGTCTTTGAAGTATCTATGCTGATGGTCATCTTGCCACCGCTATATTCATCCCAGCTTGACGTTGTAACCTTAAACATTGTTGAAGACGAATTATAAACTATCGCTGATGACAGATTTTCACCACTTATTGTAACTGTCTTTGTCGGTGATGTGCCATTATAGTCTGCCTCAAACGTAAGGTCTGTGCTGCTTGCCGTAAGTTTTGGATTTGCTACGGTAAACGCCATCATCTGGTTATACACTGTCAGGATTTTTGTGCCGTAGCTCGTGCTTGTCGCCCACTTGCCGCCAAGCGACTCCCACGTCGGTGCACATCCGCGACTTACATACTTAAAGCGTGGGTCTACAAGTGTCTCACCTGCTGGTAGCTCATCTGTACAGCAGTACGCATACAGGTGCTGGATTTGTGCCGTTACTCCCTCCTTTACTGTACTGAATATACAGCCTTTCTGACCCAGAGTCGTTACACCAAGTCCGCAATAGTTGTGGTCTGATGCCGTCACTGCCGTTCCGCCGGTATATTTAAACCAGCCTGTTTCAATAATGGATTGACACAATGCGATATCGCCGCGTAAGCCATACACAGCGCCTACCTTGTAAAACTGTTCTGCGATTTCTCGGTCAAATGATGAGTTTTGAGAACATACAAACTGATACATTCGGTCAATAGTCGCTACCTGAGTGCCCTTTATGTTCGTTGCCGCATTCATTGACAGCATACACAGCACTGCAAGTGTCAGAAGAGATAATATTCGTCTCATAATGTCTTTTTTTTACCCATAATTCTCACACCGCATTTTTCAATTGTGTAATCTTTACAGGTGTTTTTGTTAGGATTTTTAATTAGTACTCGTTTAGGTTTGCATTATTTTCGCAAAGTTACACTATTTTTTTCAATAAAAAGAATATTTATTTAACCCTTTAGCATCTTTTTGCTGTTTTAAACATATTTTAAACATTTTCACCCCGATTGAATTCTTTCATGCTCTGGAAAGCTCTAATTTAGTCGTTCTTTTTCTTCTCTACCCGCACCTTTACCTTTGTATTTAGATTTTGTGTAATTAAATCTATAATTAAACGTTAATTCAAAAGAGCGAGTGTTTGCTATCTTATCAATGTATATATCCTTTGAATTACTATACATTTTAAATCCGTTATGTCGTGAAGTGTTTAGAATATCATTTGTAGATAATGTAATATCGCAGTTTTTATTTATATTTTTTTAAGCTTAGGTCAAATTGCCACGTTTGTTTAAGTCTAATGTTTTCAGAATCTCCTTTACCTCGCCAACTAAAATTTGCTGTAACTACATAGTTTTGTGGCAGCTTGAATATGTTGTTAAAACGGACTATTCCAATAGGACGAGTCATGTTTTTTGCAGAGCCAAGATAATCGGCTTTGTATATTTGTGACATCGTTCCAAACATAAACACAGGGTAATATATTTTTTTTATAAATCCCGGTGCTATATTGAATAAAAGCTGAAAGTTGTGCAAATCCCTTGCTGAATTATCCTTTTTGAAAAGGGTGATATTTTCGTTTCCGCTATATGTATCGCAAGTAGTGATTATTGGATTATCTACGTGTTTATATGTAGCCAATATCATAAACCATTTGTATCGCATATTTATTGAGACGTTGTCAATAGTAGGAGTTTTTAGCAGAGGATTTCCTGTTTCATAAATATACTGGTTTACATATGTCACAGTACTGCTTAATTGAGAGTATACAGGACGGCTAAATTTTCGCGAATATGATAACTGTATAGCTGTCGATTTTAGGGGTATTACAAATGAGGCAGTAGGCAAAAGCTTGTCATATTTACGCTCAATTATTTCTTCCAGGTCTGTATGCTGAATGTAGCAATTCAATATATGCTCATACCTTATTCCAACTTGAAGTGAAACTTTGCCTAAGCGTTGCGTAGTCTCAATATATGCAGCCGTTCCGTCTTCCTTGATTTCATTGATGTCATCTGGTATAGAGTGTCTATCCCCGGTGAAATCGTCATCACGTTTGCTGTTTGTATATTCAGCACCGAAATTAATAGTTCCTTTATTAATTCGTCTTGATAAGTGAAGCTCAGTGGCAAACATCTTGCCGTGATTTTTATCATACATAAATATGGGTTCAATTTGAGCCTTCGAAGAGATATAGTTGATATCTTGATGTTCTGTGTTTTTTCTCCACAGATAGTCCGCAGTCCATTCTATTGACCATTTCCCGATTTGTGCAGAATAGTACGCATCAACCAAATGCCCGATGTTATTGTCTTTTATATATTCTGTCGGGCTACTATTGTCACTAAGTGTTCCGTCAATCCACTGGGTGGAATTACAGTCAATATTTTTTCTTGTCGGTTTGTGGTTTACTTGGTAATATATGCCCACAGAGCCGTTGTCAAGGGTGTAATTTGTCCCTATTTGCCCTTCAATGCTTTGGGTACGCGATTTTGCATCAAGGAGGATTTCGTTTGAAATCAGTTTTGTGCCCCAAGTATTTTGATAATTGTAACTATTACCTTTTGCTTTTGAGTAATTGTAATTAATTGTACTGAAAAAATCAAATCTGTCTTTACGGTAGTTCATCCAAAGTAATTCATTCCCGTAATAATAGTCTTTAACTCCAATCGTTGATTTAGAGTTCAGCGAGAATCCTTCACCTTGCTCTCTAACAGTTGTAATCCTTATTACTGAATTGACGTTAGAGCCGTATCTTGCTCCGGGGTCTCTAATTATGGTAATATTTTTGATTCTATTAGGACTAAGTTGGTCTAATTCAGTAGAATTTCTCATTTTTCGTCCATTGATATAAATAGTCGGAGCCCCTTTGCCGACAACTTCAATATTGCCATTTATGCTGACTACCCCAGGCAGAAATCCTATCACATCTCGAGCTGTGCCTAAGTTTTGAAGTGCAGTACCGGCTATGTCTGTGATAATCCCGTCTGCACTGAACTTTGATACAGGTCTACTTGATTTTACAACAACTTCTTTAAGCTCTCTAATATAGGTTGTGTCATTGTTTCCAGTTTCAGCATCAATGTAAAATGGACATAACAATATGAAGCAGAGAAATGTTTTGATTCTTATTTTCATAGAATAATTATTAAAAGTACAACAATTTGTCAAATATTATTTAAGGGACAATTTACGTCTGGGTAATACCATTTTTCACTGCCATATTTTCTAACAATTTCACGATAACAGACTTGTCTGCAAGTTCTGCAAATACTAAATAATTTACATGAATGTCATTTTTATAGCAAAATTACATCTTTTGATTGTTATATTTTGCACACAAATGTGTATTTCTCAATTATTGAATGTGTTTTTACACTTTTGTGTATCTGTTGAGATATTTTGCTAAGAAATAACACACAAAAGTGTAATTTTGTGATTATCTTGATAATTTCTGTTGTATTTTGCTTGTGTAATATGTAAAACATCAGTAACTTTGTAAAAAATAATAATGCTTATGACAAATTTTATCAATGCAACTAACATATACAATCTAAACGACACTAACAACGATTTCAATGAATCGGGTTATGAAAGATTTGGCATGTTCATTGATATAGCAAAATCGTTTGAACGATGTTCATATCAATGTGTTTATATAATTGATTATTTTAGGTCAAATTTTTTGTATGTTTCAAAGAATATAGCAAGACTATGTAATAAATTAGGTACAAGTAAGGAAAATATAGATTTTTCGCGTAACTTTTATCTTGACGTTGTCCCGGAGAAAGTAAGAAATTTTATATTAGGCATCAATAATCTTGATACAGAATTTGTTCAACATTTACCCCTTAAATTCAGTGAAGACGTTGTGATGTCGTGCGATTTTTCTATTATTGGAAGATATAAGAAACTCTTGTTGCACCATAAATTGACACCTTTAAGAGTTGCAGATGATGGAAGAATATGGCTTGCATTATGTGCAATTTCTATTTCTTCAGGATGTCATCCGGGAAACGTGATAATGAAAAGAACTGGAGCTGATATTTTTTTTGAATTTGATTTACAAAAAAATAAATGGATTTGCAAGAATGAGGTTTTGCTTAGTGATATTGAGCGTGATGTTATTTTGCTATCCGCACAAGGATATACAATAAAAGATATTGCAGACATAGTTTGTAAATCAGTGGATAGTGTAAAGTCGTATAGACGTTCCTTATTTCAAAAGATGGAAGTAAAGAATGTGTCAGAAGCCATAGCCTATGTGCAAAATCATCAAATTATTTAACTTATCTTAAATTGAACACTATAATCACAAAATGGGCGAACGCTTTGCGCCCGCCCATCTATTTATCTATTCTCTATTCACTAAAATAGCTTTTCCTTTATAATGTCCACATAGTCCAGCTTTTCCCATGTAAACAATTCTACGGTCAAAGTCTTATCCGGCTCATAGGGGGAATGGAACACCTTGGTCACAACCTTATTAGTTCGTCCAAAATGCCCATAGGTTGAGGTTTCCTTGTAGATTGGATTGCGCAGCTTCAGGCGACGCTCTATCGCCGCTGGACGCATATCAAAAATCCGGGATACTATTGCCGAAATCTCCGCATCGCTCTTGTTCACCTTTGACGACCCAAGTGTATTCACATAAAGACTTACCGGCTGAGCCACACCTATTGCGTATGCAACCTGCACCAATGCTCGGTCTGCTACACCGGCTGCTACAAGGTTTTTCGCTATATGACGCGCTGCATATGCCGCAGAACGGTCAACCTTGCTCGGGTCTTTTCCGGAAAACGCGCCACCTCCATGTGCTCCATGACCGCCATAGGTGTCTACAATAATCTTGCGTCCCGTCAAACCCGTATCACCGTGAGGACCTCCAATTACAAACTTTCCGGTAGGATTTACGTGGAGAATATAATTATCATCCCACAGCGCACGGATATCTTCAGGCAGGTCTGCCTTTACACGAGGGATGAGCACGTTAGCAACATCATTGCGGATAATTTCAAGCATTCGCTCATCTGCCTGCTCCTGGCTCAGCTCTGCACTTGGCTTGATAAAATCATCATGCTGAGTAGAGATTACTATTGTATGGATGCGTACAGGGTGATTTTGCTCGTCATATTCCACTGTCACCTGGCTCTTTGAGTCCGGGCGCAGATAGGTCACCTTTTCGCCGTGGGCATTGACATACGTCATCACGTCTCCTTCCTGACGGATTTTTGACAGCTCCTTAAGCACCGCATGGCTCAGCGTTACCGTCAGTGGCATAAACCACGGAGTCTCGTTTGTTGCGTAGCCAAACATCATGCCCTGGTCACCGGCACCCTGCTCTTCAGGATTTTCGCGCACAACTCCGCGATTGATATCAGGACTCTGCTCATGCAGTGCCGACAATATCCCACAGGAATTGCCGTCAAACATGATTTCTGAATTGTTGTAGCCGATTTCGTTGATTACTGCGCGTGTCACGCTCGTTAAGTCGATGTAAGCCTCAGACTTCACCTCGCCGGCTATCACTACCTGACCGGTAGTGACAAGCGTTTCACATGCCACTTTTGAGTTAGCGTCATGCGCAAGAAATTCGTCAAGGATTGCATCGGAAATTTGGTCTGACACCTTATCAGGGTGTCCTTCAGAGACTGACTCTGATGTGAAAAGATAGTTCATAACGTTTTTTTGTTTTATAAGTTAGACATATCTCTTCATGGGGGATTGCGGTCTTTTTACCGCCGTGCATTATTCCGCAGGTTGCGAATTTTAGCATTTTTTATGGGTGGTTGCAAGCAGCCAAATCTGTCCACCATGAATTGAGACCGCAAAGTTACTGCCTTTTTTCCGTTTATGCAACTATTTTCACATATAATAACAAAGGTGGACACCATTTTGATGATGCCCACCCTGAAAGTTATGACTTAGAGGAGATTAGTCCTGATAGAAGTTAAGGAGGTTATACTCTACCTTGTTATTGCCAAGGAGCATTAGATAGAGGTTACGACCAAGTACTGACGCACCATACTGGCGATTAAAGTTTGCTGCATCATTCTTATAGTCAAATTCACGACCTGACTTATCCTCAGAGTTGATTTTGAATACTACTACTGAGTTGTTTGTCTTTACCGGACCTACTACAGCTCCGATTTCGGCTGTTGCTACCTCTGCGGCGAGCTCTGACTCGTTCATGCCAAAGCCTGATATTGCTCGCTGACCAAACGCTACATCTGTAGTATCAACACTTGCGTTCATCACACCTGCATATTCTGCGATTGTCTTACCCTTGCCTTGGTAGTCTGCAATAAGTTTCTCTGCCTTCTTGTCGCTTACAACCTGGCTCTTCAGGTATTCGCTTAGCATTGGGTCTGATGCCGGAGTATAGTCTTCATATGCCGCCTTAAGTGCCACAGCTACAAGCTTTTTGCCCTGTTCATCTGCATATACTTCACTCACTTCACCAACTTTTGCATTGAGTGCCCATTTAGCGGCACTACGAGTATTTTCTATGTTGGCGATTGAAAGCGCACTTGGATAAACCTCTGCCGGGAATACGTGATAACCTGCCTTTGGAGCTTCTTCTGCAAATTTTGCCGCTGTGTTGTTTGTTGCGATAAATTCGCGGAGCTTTGCGTTTAGGTCGTTGTATGTTGTTGTTGAAGGCACTACCTGATATGTGATTTCTGCATAGCTATAAGTAGTTACAGGTGCGCTGTAACCCTTCAGGCGAAGAAGGCGTACCGCCGTTGCACTCGCTGCTGTGTCTGGTGTGAAATATTTGCCTGCTACAGCATCTTTAAAGAGCTCTTTAACAGGTGATGCACTCGCCTCAAGCAGAGATACCGCCTGGTCTTCCTGGATGTTTTCAGCTTTCACATCTTCAAGCTTTGCACCTGCGTTAAGCGCGGCAATAATTGAATCGCGTTGCGCAACATCTCTTACTGCTACTGTCGCAAAGTCAAACTTCACTGTATCCTGCTGCGCTGCATTCACGCTGGCAAGCTTCACGATTTTATATGTATTGTTTGTAAAACCAATCAGCTTTGCGCTTCCTTCTGAAAGGCTGTCAAGCTGTTCCTTTACCTTTGCGTCTGTAATAGCCTTTTTTGCCTTTGTTACATTGTCTACGCTGAAGTTACCGCTAAGTCCCTCACATCCCTCTGTTGAATTAAGGATGGCAAGACCTTCTTCCACTTCCTGCTGAGCCTTCAACAGGTCTGCTTCAGATGGAACAATATCCACTGTGATATAGTCCACTTTGCGTACCGGCTCGTTCAGGCGATAGCGGTTTTTATTATCATCATATTTTGCCTTGATTTCTGCTTCTGTTGGCACGAAATCCTCATCTTTCAGTGTTGAGAGGTCTACGCGAACATACTCAACATTTGCACTTATTGCATTATCCTCATACACTGACTTTGCATCAAGCTTATTTGCCACCAATGCACCTGAGAATACTGAGTTAAACTTCTGAACCTTAAGCTGCTGCTCTACTTGTTTTTCAAGTTCCATCCATGCCTGCTGGATTTGACCTACTTGGTCTGCTGGTAGATTCTGTGTCTGCTTGAACGCAAGATTGTAGAAATCCTCTGGGCGTTCAAACCCGTATTGATTTACTATTTGTACTACCTGCGGAAGTGCTGTCTCACCGGTCATTGCCTGTGACAGTTCCTTGTCTGTCACTGTGATGCCCAGATTTTCAAACTCCTTATTCATGAGAGCTTCATAAATCATCTCGTTCATCACCTGTGCCTGAAGACGCGCTACATCTACGTTTGTGTAGCCCTGCTGCTGCATTGCCTGATGTTGTTCTTCCACGCGGCGGTTAAATTCATGAATGTCTATTGACTCGCCCGCAACCTTTGCCGCTGCTGTGCCGGGTCCGAAAATTGTTCTTGATGAGTTAAAAAAGTCACCAAGGATGAATGCCAGAAGCGCTACTATAATAATTGTGAATAGTAGTGCTGACTTGTTTCTGATTTTCTCTAATGTTGCCATTTATTTAGTTGTTTTTTTTAATTTTTCGGGTATAATATAAGGGTGGCTCACTCTCGATAAGCCGCTTTAAGCGCACAAAGATACTACTTTTTCTTCGGTTATCAAAAAAAAATCGCAATTATCTAATTCTTAACCTCATTTTAATCCATTTTTACATTCTTTTCACTCGCTTTTTCATCATTTTATCATATAAGTAAAGAGAGGGCGACTCTCCGAGCCACCCTCCCGTCACCATGCTTTACGCACGGATTATTTCAAATTATGCAATGTCTTCAATTAGCGGATTACAACCTTTGATACGCTGTTGCCCTGACGACGGATATAAAGACCGTTTTCTGGGTTGTCTACGCGGATACCCTGGAGGTTGAAGAACTCTACTGGAGAATTTTCATCTGCTACTGTTACGCCTTCTACACCTGAAAGGTCATTTGTTGCTGTCACTGTAATTGTTTCAATCACTACAGTACCTGTTGTTGCGAATGTTACTGATGATACGCCACCTGCTGGTGCTGTCCATTCTACGAGTGTTGCTGCTGCATTGTGAGTACCTTCTGCTGGAGCTGTAACGCCGGCTCCACCCTTTGTGCATACCATTGTCACCTTTGTGATTGTATTGTCATTTGAAGAGGCTACCTTGATTTCGTAGTTCTTATATACACGGTATGACCATACATTTGAAGCTGACTGATAGTAAAGACGTGATTTTGTTGTTCCTGTACCCTTAACTGCTGTTACTGAGATTTCGCTTACTGTGAATGCTACGTCATCAACTTCGATAAGTGAGTTACCTGTTGTGCCGTCTGCCTTTGCATCTTCGATTGAGTATGCCGGGTTAAGGGTTGATGGGTCTGTGAAGTTAAACATTGCCTCATTTGCTGCAATCTCAAGGATTGTGTAAGATGCTGTTGCTACTTCTGAGTCATCCATACCGTCTGCCACTGCGATTGCGCTGATTGTCACTGCCTCTGTAATGGCGATAGGTGCACTGTATACAAGTGACGCTGCTGTTGGAGTTGAGCCGTCAAGTGTGTAGTAGATTGTTGCTCCTGCTGTTGCGCAAGAAATTGCCACTTCTGTTCCTGCTACTACTTCACCTGCTGCAACTGAGAATGTTGGAGTTGCTACTGTCTCGCGACCTGATGCATTCAGGATTTCTACCGGAGTAATCTGGTAGCTTGTGTCGTAAATTGATACGAAGCCGCGTACTGTCATGTTTTCTCCTTCTGTTACCTGGAATGATGAGCTTGCTGTGTGAAGTACTACCTCACCTGATGCGTCTGATGCTATATAGTCACGACCTGCTGTGCCATCTGCCTTTGCTGCGATTGTCACACCGCGCATTTCAATAAAGCTGCTGATTGGCTCTGCTGTTGCATCTGCTGCAAGTACTACCTCTGGTTCTACTGCACCTACATTGCTTGTTGCTGCTGCAAATGTCGTTGCATTTGGAACCATTTCTACAAGGTTCTTGTAGTTTGAGTATGTACCTGAATAGCCTGCTGCTATCACGTCACCGCTTGCGTATGTCTGACCTACGTTGCCGTATACGAGAAGGTAGCCTGATGCGTCTTTTATCCACAGGTTGTTGCCGAGCTGATACTGTACTGTTGCATCTGCATTGATTTTTGTCTCATTTGCTGATGCTGCTGAGATAAATCCTGCAATATTTGCTGCCTCATCTACGGTTGGCTCTGTTGCACCACCCATCACGATTGACTCTACTGGTGAAATCTGATAGTTGGTGTTGTAAACTGATACGAAACCGCGTACAATTACGTCTTCACCTGTGTTCACTGTTACGCTTGCTGATGTAGTGTAAAGTGCTGCACTACCTGATGCGTCTGTAAGTGTGTAGTTACGACCGGTGCCCTCTACCTTACCGCGCAGCTCTATGTAGCTACATAGTGGCTCTGATGCAAATGCTGCCGCTGTTACTACTTTTGGTGATACTGGACCATTGTTTGCCCCCTTTGTGAAGCCTGTTGGGCTTGCAAGTTCCGGAAGGTTACTGTAAGGTGAATATTTACCACCATATCCGGCTGGAATCACATCCCCATTAGCGTATGTTTCTGTAAGGTTGCCATATACAAGAATCCACCCTGAATTATCCTTAATCCAAAGGTTCTTGCCTTGCTGTGCTACTGCTACTGCATCTGATGATACAGTCACTGTTGTGCCTGATGCGGAAGCAAGTACGCCTGCTATGTCTGCTACCGCTTCCTGTGCCTGTGCAGCTGTGCCTAAGCCAAATACACATGCGAGTGAGAGTAAAAGTTTTTTCATGTCTTAAGTTTTTATTGTTTGTTAATAATTTTTGCCATATTCTATTTCGGACTACAAAGATAATTCATTTTTTCCAAAAGTGTATCTTTTTTCTGTTAAATTTTTGTGTATTAGCTCTTTTTAAGCTTTCGTCAGCCATTATATCCCTGCTTTTTCATCTCCCCGTAATACTTTTTCAAAACTTTTTCTCCGCTTTTCATTATAAATCAGATTTATTTTACTACTTTTGCAAAATATTTTTCAATAGGCAAGCAATGAAATCAAAAGAAACGTTCGGAAGTAAAATTGCACTCGTAGCCGCTACTGTCGGCTCGGCGGTAGGATTGGGTAACGTGTGGCGTTTCCCCGCAGAAACACAAGCAAACGGAGGTGCTGCCTTCCTGCTTGTTTATATTGCCTGTGTTTTCCTCCTCGGTGTCCCGGTAATGCTCGGTGAATTTGCCCTCGGACGTGGTATTAAGGAAGACGCCGTCGGTGTTTATCGCCGTCTCGCCGGCAAGACGCCTTGGTGGCTCGCCGGTACTCTGCCAATCATCGCTTCTTACATGATTTTGAGCTTCTACATCGTCGTTGCCGGCTGGACTCTCGAATATTTCTTCTTCTCTGTCACCGGAGACCTTTACCAATCCTCATCTGAAGCCATTGCTTACCCCTGGAGTGAGGCTTGCGATGTCCAATTTAAGGAAAAAATGACGGAATACATTCAGAGCGACTTCAAGCCCATCATTTTCACGTTCATAGCAATCATCCTCAACCTTCTAATCCTCGTTAACGGAGTGAAAAAAGGCATCGGCAAGATTTCTAACATTCTCATGCCTATCCTTTTCGTTCTCCTCCTCCTTTTCTGCTGCGTATCACTCAGCCTTCCCAAGGCTACAGAGGGCTTGAAGTTCTTCATGAACCCTGACTTCAGCAAAATCACGCCTATGGTTTGCGTTAATGCTCTTGGACAGGCTTTTTTCTCGCTCTCTCTCGGGATGGGTGTGCTTATCACTTACGCTTCATATTTCCCTAAAGACACAAAGCTCGTCACTACTGCCATCACAGTTTCTTCACTCGACCTGCTTGTCGCGCTCATGATGGGTATTATCATCTTCCCGGCTGTCACTTCTTTCGGACTCATGGGGAACGAGCTGAAGGGAGCAACGCTCGTATTCGTAACTCTCCCGCAAGTCTTCTCACAAATGCACTTCAGCGAATTTTGGTCCGCGCTATTCTTCCTCCTCCTCTTCGTCGCGGCACTTACTTCAACTATCTCCATCGCAGAGGTAACTATCAAGTTTTTTGAAGACCGTTTCAAGGTCAGCAGAATTAAATCCTGCCTCCTCGTAATCTTGCCGTTATTCTTCCTCAGTTCTATATGCTCTCTATCTCAGGGAGCCCTGTCTCACATCAAGATTTTCGGTTACTCAATCTTTGATGCTTTAGACGCTTGCTCGTCAAACATTATGCTCCCCGTTGGGGCTATTATCATGTCTTTATTCATAGGGTGGTACGTCGATAAAAAAGTCCTCAAAGACGAACTGACTAACCATGGAGAAATCCACTCCATAATGTACCCAATCGTGGCATTTATTCTCAAGTGGATTGCACCCGTTCTAATCACGATTGTCTTATTATCTCCTCTCCTCAAATGATGACCGCTAACGAACGCCGTGGACTGATTGCACTTGTCGCATTGCTCGCACTCGTTGTGATTATCGTTGCCGGAACTTCACGTTGCAGCAACGACCCGACACCTACAGCTGTCACAGCAGACTCCACTGCCATTGCCGCAGATTCTCTCGCCGCCCCATCAGATTCCATCAAGGATGCAAAAGACACCACCAACAAGAAAACCAAGAAAAGCCGCAAAAAACACGACATCAACAAGGCAAACAGAATCCCCGCCAAACAGCGCGAGA
>JBJECS010000135.1:0-2951 GCA_051871335.1 Muribaculaceae bacterium
AAAGTCACCAAGCCTCTGAAATATTACGTGGAATAATAGCTGAATTATGGCTTAAGCATGAACCTGTATATGAACGTAGTAAGGGAAAATAAGGAGATAACAGACTTGCGAAGAAGGCAGCTGATACTTGACTATGTAGAGCAGTTTCGCACATCGTATAATCAGAAGGATTTAGACTTTCTTGAGCAAGTTTTTTCAGATGATGCGTTAATCATAACCGGAAAGGTGATACGCAGGACAAAGGATGGAATACGTCTGCCAGACAAGGTACAATATACAAAGCAGAACAAGGTGCAGTATATGGAAAAGCTGAGGCGGATATTCTCAACAAATAAACGCCTACGCGTGACGTTTGATGAAATAGAGGTGATACGTCACCCGACCAACCATGATTTTTATGGTGTGACGTTACACCAGGGTTGGAGCGCGGACTATTATCATGATGATGGCTACCTGTTTTTGCTATGGGATTTCCGCAATGAGGAGCATCCACAAATCCATGTCCGTACATGGCAGCCTGATGCGTATAACTCAGATGGTAAAGGTGTGAAAAAGATAGCGAAAGAAGAAATATTCAGTCTTACTGATTTTGATATAGAATGATGAGAGGCGTAATATCCATACTTATAGCATTGTTATCGCTGTCAGTTTCAGGTCAAGAACTGTCGATAAAGAGTTTCAGTGAAAAGACGAATGATTTGTCGGCGAGTGTTTATCGTCGCCTTGATGGTAATGACGTGCCGTGTGCACTGGTGAAGGTGCAAATGGCAGCGTCCGGAGCGACGTTTGAAGGGCTCGTAGTAGGTGATAGCGATTTTAAGGTGAATGAGTATTGGGTATATATGGCAAAAGGGAGCAAGCGTCTAACGATAAAGCATCCGAATTATGTGCCAGCTGAAGTCGTATTTGGAGATTATGGGGTTACGTCGCTGGAGAGCAAGATGACGTATGTATTGGTAGTATTGCTTCCAAATAATGGAGGTGTGCGGAAGCCAGTAATAACGTCGCAGTATGTTATGTTTGAGGTAGAACCTGCAGATGCGATAGTAGAGTTTGACGGGGAAATACTTGATGTGACGGACGGGACAGCGATGGCGCGAAAACCGTTTGGGGCGTATCCCTATAAGGTGTCAGCCCCGCTATGTCATGCAACAGAGTCGTTAGTAATGGTAAATGACCCCAATAATAAGCATATCGTCAGGGTGTCGCTGTCTCCGGCATATGGATATATAGACATTCCAGGGACAGATGAATTGAGAGGTGCAAAGGTTTATATCGACGATGAGTATAAGGGTATTGTACCATATAAGAGTGAAAAAATAGCATCGGGGACTCACAATGTCAAGATAACGAAGAATATGTATTCATCTATTCAGCAGCAGGTGTCAGTTAGGGACAATGAAACGACGACGCTAAGCTCAACACTGAAGGCTGATTTTGCGGAAGTTACTCTGAGTGTGGGCAATGATGCTGAGATATGGGTAAACAATGAGATAAAAGGCACGGGGATATGGAAGGGAGCGTTGGCATCCGGGTCATATATAGTGGAATGTAAGAAGGCAAATCACACAGAAACGTCGAAAGAAATCACTATAGCACGAGAAATGACGGGGCAAACGATAACGCTGGAAGAGCCGATGCCAATCTTGGGGATGTTAGATATCACTTCAATGCCGGCAAATGCGGAAGTGATGATAGACGAGAAGGTTATAGGAACGACTCCCATATTTATTCCCGAGCAAGTAGTGGGGACGCACATGGTAAAGATTTCCAAGGCAGGCTATAGCACATATAATGAGCAGATTACGCTAAGTGAGGGAGAAACAAAGCAGATAGACGCAACACTTTCAAGTGGGCGCAGTATAAGGATAACTTGCGAGACAGATGGAAGTCATATTTACGTTGACGGTCAGGATATGGGTGTATCGCCATTTGAAGGAGCACTTTCATATGGCGTCCATAGTGTATATGCGATGAATGGCGAGAAAAAGACAGCGGAAAGAAGTGTAAATGTGACGGAGGGCAATGGTGCAATGGCAGATGTTAGTCTTACATTTATAGAAAAAGAAGTGAAGATAACAGTCAATGGTGTGACATTTGAGATGGTGTATGTACCGGGCGGTACGTTTATCATAGGTGGTACAGAAGAGCAGGGACATGATGCATATAATTCTGAAAAGCCGACGCATAATGTGACTCTAAGCGGATTTTACATCGGAAAGTATGAGGTGACGCAACGACAATGGAGGGCGATAATGGGTAATAATAACCGTTGCTGTTTCAAGGGCGATAACTTGCCGGTGGAACGTGCATCGTGGAATGACTGCCAGATGTTTATACAAAAACTCAGCAATCAGACAGGAAAGAATTTCAGTCTGCCAACGGAGGCTGAGTGGGAGTATGCGGCGAGAGGAGGTGCGAGTGGCGGCACAAAGTATTCAGGAAGCAATAAGATAGATGATGTTGCATGGACTTATGAAAATAGTGGAAGTAAGACACATCCAGTGGGGAGTAAGAAACCCAACAGCCTTGGTATATATGATATGAGCGGCAATGTGAAGGAATGGTGCCAAGACTTATATGGTAAATACTTCAATTATTCCCAGACAAATCCGACGGGGTCAAAAACCGGTACTCGTCGTGTGCATCGTGGTGGAGGTTTTATTGATACTATGTGGGGCTGCCGAGTGTCTCATCGCAATGGCGATGAACCTGTGTATAGTAGGAATGATATAGGATTGAGGATTGTGATGAGGATTGAGGAGTGATAAGTCTTATGAGTTTAGATGGATGTGGACTATTTTATGATTAGTATTTCGTCGAAGCGAGTGGTGTAAAGAGGGGAGCGGGCGACTTGCTTGACGATTTGAGACATGGGTGCGTGAGTGGCGACGTGTATAGTGTCGTGCATGTTTTGTGATGTGTTTATGGAATCGAGAATTTGCATTACT
>JBJECS010000136.1:0-15805 GCA_051871335.1 Muribaculaceae bacterium
AGGTGCCAGCCCTAATTTTTCATCTGCCTGCAAAAAAGTTTAGCGGACAGTAATAATTTTTTAATTGAAAAATATTTGTACGTGCTAATATGTGATTTGTTGTTTCTAAGAACAATGTAAACTTGATACATATAAAGATATTAATAATTGATTACCAACTTGCTCACCATTTTACCAACACGAAGCAGCAAATGGACTTGTGAATTCTCTGTGGTTGTCACCCATGGATATATCTTACGGAAATATACTATCTTAACTTTTCCGGATTAAAGAAAAATATGTACAAGACATTGTTTGATATCCAACATATACTTGAACGAATCTCTTTATGAGCCTGCAATTTTTGATTTAATTTGACTAACTTTTTTAAAACGGTAGCCAAAAGTCTGAGTTTCTTCAGATTTGGACGATATTTCTGTACTCTAGAGGGCTTACAAGGTCGCAATATTAAATATATTGTAAATACCCAATATGATTTTTCAATTAGATATCATTTTGTGTAAATTCATATATATATAGTAAACGAATAAATGAAATTTCCTACTTATTGTGCATTTCGCGGACTTGTCGGAAAAGGTGAGTGGCAAATACAAAGTCGTTTATGGCGTCGTTGTCTGCGTGGTATATTGCATTGCTGTCGCCCACCCAGTCTTTATGACCTTTGTTGATAAAGATGATGTTCTCACCGATGCCGAGAACAGAGTTCATGTCGTGGGTGTTTATGATAGTGGTGATGTTATACTCGTGAGTGATATCGCTGAGGAGTTCGTCAATTAGGATAGAAGTCTTAGGGTCGAGACCTGAGTTCGGTTCGTCGCAGAAGAGGTATTTAGGATTAAGGGCGATGGCACGCGCGATTGCTACACGCTTTTGCATACCACCTGAAATCTCTGAGGGATATTTGTTTTCAGCACCGGAAAGGTTTACTCGGCTAATGCAGAACATTGCGCGCTCAACCATTTCTTCTCTGCTCTTGTTTGTAAACATTACAAGTGGGAACATTACATTGCCCAATACAGTTTCTGAGTCGAAAAGTGCTGACCCTTGGAACAGCATGCCTATTTCTTTGCGGATTTCCTTTATTTGTTTTTGGTTCATCTTCATGAGGTCTCTTCCGTCGTAAAGGATTTCACCCACCTCAGGACGAATAAGTCCGATTATAGACTTCATGAGCACTGTCTTTCCGCTACCGCTCTGTCCAATAATGAGATTTGTCTTACCGGTGTAAAAGGTTGCGCTTACGTCGTGGAGAATAGTCTTGTCTTCAAATGACTTTGTGATGTTTTTTACCTCAATCATTGCAGTAACAGTTTAGTGAGAATAACGTCAAATAAAAGGATAAGTATGCTACTTGTCACCACAGCGTTTGTGCTCGCCTTGCCAACTTCTAAAGCGCCGCCCTTGATATAGTAGCCAAAGTAAGATGAGATGCTGGCGATGATAAATGCGAAAAAGAAGCATTTAATTATACCATACCACACATACCATTCATTAAATAGGGCTTGAAGCCCATATATGAATTTGCTGAGGCTAATCATATCGGTGAATATTGCCACACAACATCCTCCGAAAAGAGATGTACCTATACAGAATATTACGAGGACAGGCATGAAGAGTACGAAAGCCACAATCTTAGGCAAAACAAGGTAGTTTGCAGAGTTTACGCCCATTATTTCCAATGCGTCTATTTGTTCGGTCACCCTCATTGTGCCAATTTCAGAGGCAATGTTAGAGCCAACTTTCCCTGCAAGGATAAGGCAGAGGATAGAGTTTGAAAACTCCAGCAACACGATGTCTCGCGTGGCGAGCCCTACAGTATAAGCGGGCATAAGAGGAGATGTTGTGTTCATCTGCATCTGTATAGTACACACAGCACCCATGAAGATGGAAATGATTATTACAAGAGGAATTGAGTCAATGCCGAGCTTTGATATTTCCTGCACAGTGCGTTTAAAGAATACGCTCCACCTGTCAGGCAAGCTGAATATCCTGCTTATGAAGAGGCAGTATTGTCCCGTAGAACTGAGTGTCGAATTAATCCACATTATATGCGTAGTTTTATTTGTTTCTGTCTGCAAAGTTACGTTTTTTTTGGCAGTTTTAGGCTATGTGGAACGCATAATGAGGTTAAATTTGCCAATAATCTAGCAAAAAACACGAATTTTTGTGTCAATACCAATATTTTTTTGTAATTTCGTGGTCGGAAAATATTCTATTAACCGAAAATATAGTATCAGACCATGATTGTCATAGGAATTGCCGGAGGAACCGGCTCGGGTAAAACGACAGTAGTAAACAAGATTATCGACAGTTTTCCTGCCGGAGAAGTATCAGTAATCCCACAGGATTCTTATTATAAGGATTCGAGCCATATTCCGCCGGAGGAACGCTCAAAGATAAATTTTGATGAGCCTGACGCTATTGAGTGGACTCTGCTTGTTGACCACCTTGAGAAATTGAAGAGGGGCGAAACAATAGAGATGCCTACATATTCATACATCACCTGCACGCGACAGCCGGAAACAGTCACAGTTCATCCTACAGACGTTGTAATCGTAGAGGGTATTCTTGTCCTTACAGACCCGGTATTACGCAATATGATGGATATAAAGTGCTTTGTTGATGCTGATGCAGACGACCGTCTTATTCGTGTCATAGCTCGTGACTGCGTGGAGCGCGGACGTACTCCTGAAATGGTGATAAATCGCTACCAAGACGTTCTGAAGCCTATGCATATGCAGTATATTGAGCCGTCTAAGCGTTTTGCAGACCTTATTATTCCACAGGGCGGAACTAATACTGTTGCTATTGCATTGCTCACTGACTATATTGACGGACGACTTACAAAACTGAATGGCAGAAGATAATTTTCTAAACGACGAATTTATAATTCCAATTATATATTTGTCTTTGTAGAGAGGTTGTTTATTTTCAGAATAATTTGACAAACGAGTAATGGAGGAGAAACAGGTATTACGCACAGATAATCTTGTTAAAAAATATGGTAAGCGCACTGTAGTAAATCACGTTTCTATAGACGTGAAGCAGGGAGAAATCGTAGGTTTGCTCGGCCCTAACGGTGCAGGCAAGACTACAACATTCTACATGACCACCGGACTTATCACACCAAACCAGGGGCAAATATTTCTTAATGACCAGAATATCACGAAGTATCCAGTGTATAAACGCGCTCAAATAGGAATAGGCTATCTTGCCCAAGAGGCATCTGTGTTCCGTAAGCTTTCTGTTGAAGATAATCTACGAGCAGTGCTTGAAATGACAACTCTTTCGCCTGATGAGCAGAATGAAAAACTTGAAAGCCTTATTAGCGAGTTTAGCCTTGAAAAGGTACGCAAAAATCTTGGCGACAGTCTTTCCGGGGGAGAGAGGCGTCGTACTGAGATTGCACGTTGTCTCGCCATAAGTCCTAATTTTATTATGCTTGACGAGCCTTTTGCCGGTGTAGACCCAATATCAGTAGAGGAGGTACAGACTGTTATTTACAGGCTAAAAGAGAAGAATATCGGCATTCTTATCACAGACCATAATGCCCCGGAGACTCTTAGTATCACAGACCGTGCGTATCTTCTTTTTGAGGGTAAGATTTTGTTTCAAGGTACGTCGGAGGAACTGGCGGAAAATCCTATAGTACGAGAGAAATACCTTGGTAGAGGTTTTGTGTTCCATCGTAAAACATTTAACTTTGACTAAAAAGTGAGGTAAGCATTTTGTAATGTGCTGAAAAATCACTAAATTTGCACTCTGAATTTTGGAAAGGCTCTGTCAAGGGCTTTTTCTGCGTAGAAAAAAATAATAAATAATACAATACATAGAAATCAATTATGAACGTAAGTTTAGAAAAAGTCGGTGAATTGTCCGGCAAAATCGTGGTAAACGTTGTAAAGGACGATTACGCAAAGGAATTTGACAAACAAATTAAGGAAATCGGAAGAACACATAATTTCCCAGGTTTCCGTCCGGGTCATGTGCCTGCAGGTATGGTAATCCGCCGCTTTGGTCGTGATGTAAAGAGCGATATCATCAATAACGCAGTATATAAGGAAGTAGTAAAGTTTATTGAAGAGAATAAGCTTCCACTCCTCGGTCAGCCAATGCCAGTAGAGGTAAAGGAAATCACTATGGAGCAGGCAGATTTCACTTTTGAGTATGAAATCGGTATGTCTCCTGAGATTAACATTGACCTTACAGCAGAGACAATGCCATTTTACACTATCACAGTTTCAGATGAAATGGTAAAAGAGCAAGATGCTGCACTCCGTGAACGTTTCGGTGCCCAAGTTCAAGGTGAAGAGGTCACTGAAAAGGCTGTAGTTAAGGGTACTATCCAGGAACTTGATGCTGACGGGAAAATTAAGGAGGGTGAAGATGCTATTCAGGTAGTTGATGGTTCACTTTTCCCTTATTATTTTTCAAATAAGGACGAAGCCGCTAAGTTTATAGGCAAGAAAGTCGGCGATAAAGTAGTGTTTAATCCGGCAGCTACATGCGATGGCAATGCTGCTGAATTAGCTTCAATGCTACGAGTAAGCCAGGAACAGGCTACTGCAATTACATCAGATTTTGAATTTGCTATTGCTGAAATTACAGTTGTTAAGCCTGCAGAAAATGGCGAAGAATTCTTTAACAACGCTTTCGGTAAAGACAATGTAAAGAATGAAGAGGAATACATTGAAGCTATCAAGAAAATGATTGCAAACCAGCTTGCTCCAAACAGTGAAACTCTCTTTCGCATTCAGTCTGAGAAGCAGCTTGTAGAAAAATATGGCAACGTAGAGCTTCCTGTTGAGTTCCTTAAGAAGTGGCTTGTAGCAACAAACAAGGAGTTGACAGCAGAAAATATTGATACAGAGTTTGAAAAGATGCTTCCATCACTTAAGTGGGAAATAATCAAGGGTAAACTTGAAGAAGCACTTGAAATCAAGGTGGAAGAAGCAGATATGCTTTCATTTGCTAAGATGATTGCGGCACAGCAGTTTGCACAGTATGGTATGACAGGTCTTACAGATGATATCTATGAGGACTATGCAAAGCGTATGCTTGAGGATAAGAACTATCGTAGCCGTATTTTCGACGATGTGGTTAACAGTAAGCTCT
Source organism: Muribaculaceae bacterium (assembly GCA_051871335.1). Taxonomy (GTDB): domain Bacteria; phylum Bacteroidota; class Bacteroidia; order Bacteroidales; family Muribaculaceae; genus CAJUPY01. The sequence continues at coordinate 5,116 of JBJECS010000136.1, forward strand.
TCCGTGCTATCCAGGCTAAAGTAAACCTTGATAAGAAGGATGTGACACTTGATGAGTTTAAGGCTGTTGCTGAAGAAGCTCAGAAATAATATTCAATTTTGATAAATTGATTTAGGGATTCGCATTAACGCGAGTCCCTATTTTTTGTGCATAGTAGCGACGTAAATTTGTGCGCTAAATAAAGATGTCTTTGGGGTAGGTGATGTCGTGAAGAAAAAGGGCATGACCCGGCATTGAAGTACCTGCTTCGCATCGGTCTTTGCGGTCAATGATAGCCTGGAAATCCGGGATAGTGATTTTGTGTTTCCCCACGTCTACGAGTGTTCCCACTACCGCTCGAACCATATTCCGGAGGAAGCGGTTTGCTGTGATAATAAAAACATATCCATCTGTGTCTGCACGATGTATCCACTCGGCACGTGTTACGTTGCAGATGTTAGTATAAGCGTCGGTGTGGAGCTTTGCGAAAGATGTAAAGTCGTCTGTATGGAGCAGTATTTCAGCAGCGCGGTTCATCAAGTCGTAATCAAGTCCTGAAGGTGCTTGCCAGCTGAGAGGATAGATAAATGGTGACTTTGCAGTGTGTGAATAGTAATGGTAAGTGCGCGAGAGGGCGTCGAAACGAGCGTGAGCGTCATTTCGGACTGGTATAATGTCGTAAATGGCTATGTCTTTGCCAAGGATTGCGTTAAGTCCGCTGATGAGTTTCGGCTTGAAGTCTTGTGTGATAGGTTCAGAGTCGAAATGGGCGTACATGCAAGAGGCATTAACTCCTGCATCTGTACGCCCGGCTCCTACTATCTCCGTCTGTTTACGGAGAATTTTAGTGAGTGCATCTTCAATGCATTCTTGCACGGAGATATCATTCGGCTGACGTTGCCAGCCATGATATTTGCTACCGTTATATGCAAGATGAATGAAGTATCGCATATATTATTCTCTTTCGAGGTAAGTGTAGCCGTAAAGTCCTGAGCGGTAAGTGGAGAGAAATTCTCGACCTTCTTCCGGTGTTATAATACCTGCTTTCATTGAAGCGGTGACCCATGTTTCAACGTTTCTAACGAGCTTTTTAGGATTGAATTGGACATAGTCGAGAACGTCTGAAACAGTTTCCCCTTCAAAGACTTGGTCAATCTCGTAGTGGTCGTCGTAAACATCGATATGTACAGCATTTGTGTCACCAAATAGGTTGTGCATATCACCGAGAATTTCCTGGTAAGCACCAACGAGGAATACGCCGATATAGTATGGCTCACCCGGCTTAAGAGTGTGTACAGGTATTGAATGAGCAGAACCGTGGTCTGAGATAAAGTTAGCTATTTTTCCGTCAGAATCACATGTGATGTCTTGGAGTGTAGCTTCCTTAGTAGGTTTCTCGTCAAGACGAGAGATAGGGATTATTGGGAATATTTGGTCAATAGCCCAAGAATCTGGCAATGACTGGAAGAGAGAGAAATTACAGAAATACTTGTCCGGGGTCATTTTGCTGATTTTGCGCATTTCCTCGGGTGGGTGTTTCATTGAAGAAGCGAGTTCTCCAACTTCTCTCGCAATAGACCAGAAGAGCTTTTCCATCATAGCACGACTGCGTATGTCGAGGAGTCCGAGGGAGAAAAGGTCGAGAGCTTCTTCTCGTATTTGCAGTGCATCGTGCCAACCTTCAAACATATTTTGGTTGTTGAGGTTGTCCCAAATCTGATATAGCTCACGAATGAGTTCATGGTCTGAATCAGAGGCTTCCTCATTGTCTTTCCAGATAGGGAGTGTTGTAGTTTCAAGGACTTCAAAAACGAGGATAGAGTGGTGTGCGGTGAGTGAGCGACCGCTCTCGTTGATGATGTTGGGCTGCTTTATATTGTTTTTCTCACAGGCATCTACGAGAGTATAAACGGCATCGTTAGCATATTCTTGAATGGAATAGTTCATGCTACTTTCGTTGGCAGAGTTTCGTGTACCATCGTAGTCTACACCGAGTCCACCGCCAATGTCTACAAAGTCTATGTCAAAGCTGAGTTTAGTGAGTTGTACATAGAATTGCATTGCCTCTCGGAGTGCGTTTTTTATTCGTCGGATTTTGGTGATTTGGCTGCCGATATGGAAGTGGATAAGTTTTAGGCAATCTTTCAGCTCGCGACGTTCCATAAAGTCTAATGCTTCAAGGAGTTCGCTGGAGTTAAGTCCAAATTTGCTTTGGTCCCCTCCGCTCATTTCCCATTTACCGGAGCCGCTTGAAGAAATTTTGATGCGGATGCCGATATTGGGCTTTATTTTCAGCCTTTTTGAGATGTCGGCGATAAGTCGTAGCTCGTTAAGTTTCTCCACAACGAGGTAAATTCGACGTCCCATTTTCTGTGCGAGGAGCGCGAGTTCTATGTAGCTTTCGTCTTTATATCCATTGCAGATGATAAGTGCGTTGTCTGCGATGTTAGTGGCGAGTACAGCGTGAAGTTCCGGTTTAGAGCCAGCTTCAAGCCCGATGTTAAATTTGTTTCCGTGTGATACAATTTCTTCTACGACCGGTCTCATTTGGTTAACCTTGATAGGGTAGATGATGTAGTTTTTGCCGGTGTAGTTGTATTGCTCAGATGCATTTTTAAAGCATTTTGAGATTTTTTCAACTCTGTTGTCAAGAATATCAGGGAAACGTAGAAGTACCGGGCTACTGATGTCTCTAACCTGAAGCTCGTCCATCACGTCTTTAAGGTCTACGGGGAAAGAATCTTCACGAGGAGTGACAGTGACATGTCCTTTGTCGTTGATAGAGAAGTATTTAAGTCCCCAGCCATTTATGTTGTATAGTTCAGCGCTATCTTCAACACGCCATTTTCTCATTTCAGTATCGTATTTATGTTTATTTGGTTAATACTCAGTTAGTTTTTGGTGAGAGGTGAGTAGTCTTTAGAATATCTAAGCTGCTGGCTCACGTAGTCCTCGCCATGGATAATCTTTACGTCTGTCACGTTGCCTGCTTCGTCTTTTACAAGGGTGTAAGTAGGGTTAACAAATCCACGGTATGGAGGGATGTCGAGGTGAGAGTATCTATCGAGGACTTCAGCATGTAGGCTTGGGTCGATGCGGACAGCATATTGCTCAACGAGCTGTCTTCCAGCCTCATAGTCGCCGGTGCTCTTTATGCGTTGAATCTCGCGAAGAAGTTGTCCGAAAAGATTGCGAAGCTTGTCGTAGTCGTTAATCTTGATATATGTTTTGTCTCCAATTTTGACGAGTTCAATTACGTTTTCGGCTTTTCCATGTTCATAACACCACTCAGCTATGAGCTTTCTGTTACGCATGTGTGCTTCTTCAACGTCTTTTCCCGGTTCAATTCTTACGAGCTGAGTCATGTATCCGTTAAGGATATATTTGTAGTATTCGGCTTTGTAAGCATCAGGGTTATCAAGGAGTCCAAGTTCTACGAGTTTTGGGTCAGCGAGGTAATTTAGAGCGAAGAGGTCAGCGCGAGTTTCTTCGAGAGTAGAGCCGTGAGCTTTCATAGCGTTAGGGTCAACACCCGGAAGCAGACGACCTGAGCCGTGTCCGAGGCACTCGTGGAGGTCTGTGTGGAGGTTGTCTGTAATGAAGAGATATTTTTCCATAAGGTCACGAGTAGCTTGGTCAATAACAAACTCTTCACTGAAACCATTTCCCTGGCTCGCAGCGTCGTAAGCCTGAGTGATGTTTTCGATAGTCACTGATTTAGAGCCGTGTGTAGCACGAATCCAGTCTGCGTTCGGAAGGTTGATTCCGATAGGAGTAGCAGGATATGAGTCTCCTGCGAGGATAGCAGCAGTGATGACTTTGGCTGATACGCCTTTCACAACAGGTTTGCGGAATTGGGGGTCGATTGGAGCCCGGTCTTCAAACCACTGTGCATTTGCAGAGAGGACTTCTGTGCGGTGTGATGCAGCCTCGTTTTTAAAGTTTACGATAGATTCCCATGCTCCACGCATACCCAGTGGGTCACCATAGTTTTCAATGAAACCGTTTATGAAATCCACTTTGGAGAATGTGTCACCAGCCCAGATGATAGAATAATTGTCAAATTCTTTTAGGTCACCAGTCGTATAGTATTTTACGAGCGATGCGATAGTGGCACGTTGTGTCTCGTTATCAGCATATTGTGCAGCTTTCTCGAGGTTTTCGATGATTTTTGCGATGGCTTCGGAGTAAAGTCCGCCAAGTTTGTAAGTCTGTTCTACAATCTGTCCGTTTTCCTTGACGAGCTTAGAGTTTAACCCGTAAGAGATAGGAGTCTCATCTTTCGGGTCTTTCATGGCATCGTAAAAAGCCTCTACTTCATCCTGAGTAACTCCTTCGTAAAGATTGCAGGCAGAAGTGGTGATGAGGTCAACACCTTCAGCCTGATTAACTCGCTTAGCCATGAAGGTTGGGTCAAAGATAAGGCGGATTAGAGTGTCGTAATCCGCAGTTTTGGCTGTTTGTGGCACTATGCTTTCGAGGAAAGCGCGAGAGAATTCAGGAGTGAATTTGTCCATGGAGTAGTGATGGTGCACACCGTTACCAAACCAAACTTGTTTGCAGTATTTTTCAAATGCTACAAATTGAGGGTCTGCCTTATCACCATTGTATGCGGTGTAAGTGTTTTCAAGGAGATGTCGCAATGCGAGGTTGTATTTACAGTTTTGGTCCCACATAATGTCGCGACCATAAAGTGCTGCTTCTGTGAGGTAATAAACGTATAGTTTTTGGTTTAGAGTGAGAGACTCGAAGTCCGGGACTTGGTAACGCAGGACCTCGATGTCTGCGAAACGGTCAACTACATATTTGAAGTCGTCTTGTTTAGCTATCATTGATGAAGACATTGATGCAGCGAGGAGAAATGCTGCGGTTTTGTTTATGATTGACATAGTGGATATATTTGTAAAAAGGGTTATTCTACATAAAGGATTAGTCCTTTCAGGTATTCACCTTCAGGGTGATAGATGTTAATAGGATGGTCAGCCGGCTGTGTGAGCTGGTGAAGAATACGCACTTTACGCCCTGTCTGTGCAGCAGCGGAGAATACGGCGAGACGGAATTGCTCTTTAGTGACAGCCTGTGAACATGAGAATGTGAATAAAATTCCTCCATGAGCAATTTTGCTAAAAGCCTGAGCATTAATGCGCTGATAGCCGCGGAGAGCGTTTTTTAGTGCACTGCGGTGTTTAGCGAAGGCCGGAGGGTCGAGAATTATGAGGTCATAGGCGTCTTTTTCCATGTTTTCAAGGAATTTGAAGGCGTCTTCTGCGAATGCTTTGTGTCTTGTGTCTGTAGGAAAGTTTAGCTGCACGTTTTGCTCGGTGAGCGAAACAGCCTTTGCTGATGAATCGACAGAGTGGACGAGCGTAGCACCTCCGCGCATGGCGTAAAAAGAGAACCCACCTGTATAACAAAACATATTAAGAACGCGGCGTCCGGCTGAATAGTGTTCAAGCAGGCTTCTGTTGTATCTCTGGTCAACAAAGAATCCTGTTTTTTGTCCTTTGAGCCAATCAACGTAGAAAAGGAGCCCATTTTCACGAGCAATATTAGTGTCGAATTTCCCGATTATATAATCGTTTACAGGGTCAAGCTGAGCCTTGAAAGGGAGAGTGGTCTCAGACTTATAATAAACGTTATTAATTTCAAGTCCGTCAAGGTGAGTTAAAGCTTCTGCAATCATTTTCCTGTGATAGTGCATGCCGGGGGAATGAGCTTGCAGAACAGCTGTGTTTCCATACACATCAATCACGAGCCCGGGAAGGAAATCCCCCTCGCCATGTACAAGTCGGAAGGCGGTGTTGTCTTCGCGGAGCAATTTTAGTGCTATTCGCAGATTTAGAGCCTCCTGTAGGCGTTCAGCATAAAATTTTTGGTCGATTGTGCGGTCGCTGAAATCAAGTATTCGGACAGAGATGCTTCCAATCTGAAAGTGTCCAGTACCTATGAGCTCACCATCGGCAGTGATGACCTTTACAACGTCACCTTCTTCGATGCCTTCGTCAGCATTATGAATTGCACCGGAAAAGACCCAAGGGTGGTAGCGACGAAGCGAGTCTTCTTTTCCTCGTTTTAGGTATATATTTTTAAGTTCCATTATTTGATGAAGAATCGGTATATGTCGTTAGCATTAGCGTATATGAGTAGAGCGAAAAGCAGTGCCATACCAACCATTTGTGCATATTCGAGAACTTTGAGGCTAGCGGGTTTGCCTGTAATCATTTCCCAGAGAACAAACATAATGTGTCCGCCGTCAAGTGCAGGGATTGGCAGAATGTTCATGAATGCGAGAATTACGGAGAGGAATGCAGTGATTTCCCAAAACATTAGCCAGCTCCACTGTTCAGGGAAAAGGCTGCCGATAGCACCAAAACCGCCAACGCTCTGTGCGCCCTCCTTAGTGAAGACGTACTTGAGTGATGAAACGTATGCTACGAGTTTGCTGCAACCGTCGCTGATGCCTTTAGGGAAAGACTCAAAGAAACCATATTTACGGATGTTAACTTTGTAAATGTCTGTGGGCATTTTGAACGTAAATCCGAGTTTACCACCTTCTGTGGGTGTGGCAGTGAGAGATATTTCCTTCTCGTTCCTTAGAACCTTGATTGTGCACTCTTTACCCGCCATGGCTTGAAGCGCGGGCATAAACTCGGTGTAAGATGGAGTGGGAGTCTCTCCAATGGCTATGATATGGTCGCCTGGTTGTAATCCTGCCTTTTCAGCAGGGTCACCGGGCATAATCTGGTTAGCTATAACAGGAAGTCGGTAAGACATAAACATTTTTTTGTCCGCTATCTTGAGGATAAAATTCTCAGGTATTGCGATAACGACAGTATCATTGCCACGAAGCACAGTAACTTCCTTAGCCTCAATGAGCTGCATAATAGAATTGTCGTCTCCTGCAGATAGGGATTTCCCGTCTGCGGTGAGGGGAATGTCACCGTTTTGGAATCCAATAGCTTGTGCTTCAGGAATAAAGTCCATACCGGCATAAGCGTCGGTGTATTCAATGTATTTTTCTCCCCAGCCGAAAGCTATACCAGCGTAAATGAGAATGGCGAGGATGAAGTTGAACAGAACACCACCTACCATTACGAAAAATCGTTGCCATGCAGGTTTTGCCATAAAGTCAGTAGGATGTATAGTTTCCTTAACCTGGTTTGTGTCCATTCGCTCGTCAATCATACCACCGATGCTGACGTATCCGCCCAGAGGAAGCCATCCGATGCCATATATAGTGTCACGCCATGAAGCTTTAGCTTTGCTTTCTTTAATTTCCTTGATACGAGCTTCTTCTTCCTCGTCAGTAAGGTTTCGGCAAAAGAAGTTCCACTTGCCTGTGCGTGGATTGTATCTGACGAGTGAGAAGTAAGGGTTGAAAAAAAGGTAAAATTTTTCAGCTCGTATACCGAAAATACGAGCGAAGATGTAGTGTCCAAATTCGTGGATTATAACGAGCAGGGAGAGTGCTGCTACGAGTTGTACTGCTTTGATGAGAAATGTCTCCATTTTGTTTTAGTGAGTAGTGAATAGAGTGATGTTGCAGAAGTGTGGAATACTTAGCTACACCAGCTAATTGAATTAAATTTTAAGTGATTACAAATTTCTTGTGCTACAGTGCGAGCTTCGGTGTTAGAAGCCACATAATCGTCGTAAGTTGGGTGGTCAATGCGTGACGCTTTGCCAAGAGTCTGCATGATAGTGGTATGTATGTCAGTAAAACGGATGGTTCCGTCAAGAAAGGCCTTAACTGCAATTTCATTAGCCGCATTTATCACGCAGGCAGTGTTACCGCCCATTTCAAGAGCATATTTTCCCAATGTAATGCAAGGGAAGCGTTCTTCGTCGGGTTTCTCGAAAGTGAGAGTGGGGTATTGTGTAAAATCGAGCGGAGAGTCGCTTGTGTTAAGCCTTACAGATTCTCCCAATGCATAGCGTATAGGAAGCCTCATATCCGGCACTCCAAGCTGTGCTTTGACAGCGCCGTCGCAAAATTCAACCATAGAGTGTACAATAGACTGTGGGTGAACGATAGCGGTGATTTGGCTTGGAGCTACGTCGAACAGCCAACGAGCTTCTATGATTTCAAAAGCCTTGTTAAGCATTGTGGCACTGTCTATCGTGATTTTGCGTCCCATGCTCCAGTTGGGGTGATTGAGTGCATCACTAACAGTGGCGCGAGCAATCTGTTCACGTGAGAATGAGCGGAAAGGACCACCGGAAGCGGTGATGATGATTTTGCGGATGGTGTCACGTTTTTCCCCAACGAGGCACTGGTAAATAGCAGAGTGCTCAGAGTCGATAGGGAGAAGTGAGGATTTGCTTTGGCAGATGGCGTCTGTCACAATGTCACCAGCCACAACAAGAGTTTCCTTATTTGCGAGTGCAATCTGCTTACCAGCTCGGATGGCGCGGAGTGTGGGAGCGAGTCCACTATATCCGACTGTTGCAGTCACGACAGTGTCGAATAGGTCGCTTTCCATAGCGTCGTTTATGGCGGCTTGTCCTGTAGCAGTCTTTATACCAAGTGGCGCAAGAGCCTCATTAAGAGCATTATATTTGCTTTCATCAGCGATAATGGCAAGTGCCGGGCGATGACAAATAGCCTGGCGAATCAAGTCATCAACACGACTTCCCGCCACAAGAATAGTGGCACGGAAACGGTCGGGATATTGGCTGATTACGTCAAGAGTCTGACACCCAATAGAGCCGGTGCTACCGAGAATTGCTATATTTTTAGTCTTCACTTTAGTTGTCTTTTGTGTATATGAGGGCAAAGTTACGAAAAAAATATGAAATAGGAAAGTCAGAATCTGCCAAAATGTCAGTATTTCATTTTTGGCACGCGATTTGAGATATAAGCGGTCAGAAAATAAAAAAATACTACTATGAATTTCAACAGTTTTACAACCAAATCACAAGAGGTTATCCAAAAGGCTGTGGATATCACACGCCAGAATGGACAGCAACAGATTGAGCCGGTACACCTGCTAAAAGCAGTTATCTCAGAAGGTGAGTCTGTTGTTAAATTCCTCTTTCAGAAGACCGGCGTCAGCCTTAATGCTGTAAGCGCAAAGGTTGATGATGAGATTCGCCGTCTGCCAAAAGTGTCAGGAGGCGACCAGTATTTCAGCCGCGATGCAGAAGGCGTGCTGAATAAGGCAGTGGACCTTGCACAGAAGCAAGGAGACCAGTTTGTATCAGTGGAGACAATACTGCTTTCCATCCTTGTTTCTTCTACGTCAGCCGCCACAATCCTCAAGGACAATGGTATGACTCAAGCAGACCTCACTGCCGCCGTAGGAGAGCTCCGCAAAGGCAAAAACGTGACCGACCAGGGTGCAGAGGATACTTATAACGCACTATCAAAATATGCGATAAACCTGAATGAGCGAGCACGTGCCGGTAAGCTTGACCCGGTAATAGGACGTGATGATGAGATACGTCGAGTGCTCCAAATCCTGTCACGACGCACTAAAAACAATCCTATGCTTGTAGGTGAGCCTGGTACAGGTAAAACGGCAATAGCAGAAGGACTTGCACAGCGAATTGTGAGGGGGGATGTGCCCGAAAACCTAAAGTCAAAGCAGGTGTTATCGCTTGATATGGGAGCACTTGTTGCCGGTGCAAAGTATAAGGGTGAATTTGAAGAGAGGCTGAAGGCTATCGTTAACGAAGTGACGCAAAGCGATGGTGAGATAATCCTCTTCATAGACGAAATTCACACACTCGTAGGAGCAGGTAAAGGTGAAGGTGCCATGGATGCTGCCAATATCCTCAAGCCGGCACTTGCAAGAGGCGAACTTCGGAGCATTGGCGCAACTACCCTTGACGAGTATCAGAAGTATTTTGAGAAAGACAAGGCATTGGAACGACGATTCCAGAAAGTGATGGTGGATGAGCCAGACACAGCGAGTGCAATAGCCATACTACGAGGATTGAAAGAAAGGTATGAAAACCACCATAAAGTACGTATCCGTGATGAGGCTATTATAGCAGCGGTGCAGCTTTCGGAGCGATATATCACAGACCGATTCCTTCCGGATAAGGCAATAGACCTAATCGACGAGGCGGCGTCAAAGCTTCGCTTGGAGATAGACTCACTCCCTGTAGAGCTTGACGAGATAATCAGAGACATAGCACAGAAGGAGATTGAGCGTGAAGCTATTAAGCGTGAGGGCGACACCGAAAAGGTGGCAGAGATAGAAAAAGACCTTGCACAGATGCGCGAACAGCAATCAGCTCTCACTGCAAAGTGGAAAGCAGAGAAGGAGCTTCTAAATTCAATCCAGCAGAACAAGAGTGACATTGAGCAGCTAAAGTTTGAAGCAGAGCGTGCAGAACGTGAAGGCGACTATGCGAAGGTGGCAGAAATACGGTATTCAAAAATACTGCAGAAACAAAACGAGATTACTTCGTTGCAAGCGAAACTCCATGACATGCAGGGTGAAAATCCGATGATAAAGGAGGAAGTAGATGCAGAGGATATTGCAGACGTAGTATCACGCTGGACAGGCATACCGGTCAATAAGATGGTTCAGAGTGAAAAAGACAAGCTACTTCATCTGGAGGAAGAATTGCATAAGCGAGTAATAGGACAGGATGAAGCAATCTCAGCCATTGCTGACGCAGTTCGTCGTAGCCGAGCCGGACTTAACGACCCGCGACGCCCTATAGGAAGCTTCATCTTCCTCGGTACTACCGGTGTAGG
>JBJECS010000137.1:0-15753 GCA_051871335.1 Muribaculaceae bacterium
GTTGATGCCTCTGCAAGTTAAGCCATGCTCAAAAATTATTTAGGACAATATTGATTATGGGCAAGTGTTTTGGAAAAGAAAGTGTATTTAATGAATATGGGACAAAACTAAACGATAAGTATTATTATGCAGATGAAGTTGTTGAAGCTGTATATTACTTTAGAAATGGGTATTCACTGAGTAAATATGACAGAGATGATATGCTCGTGGTTAATTGCTTAGATTCGGTTGTTTATAAGCAGTTTGAACCAATAAAGCATATCGAATCTTGGGAACAATCTAATATCGAAAATACATACTTTGATGTGGATAACAATTGTGGTGTGTTATATGCAAATTCAAAAGGAGTTGTGGCTAATTTCTATAGTCATAAAGTAAATCCTGAAAACTTGATGGAAATGCTTATAACAGTGGATTCTGTTGTGGAGGCTGATAATTTTTGTGGATTGTGTTTCGGAATGAAGGATTTAAATAATTACACGATGCTTTTTTTAAAGTCAGGCTATTATTCTTTATGGCACGTAGTAAATGGAAAGAACCTTTTGGATGATTCTTGGATTAAGTCAGATGTGGATATAGATATGTCTCAAAATAATACTATATGTGTTCTGAAATATGATGACAAACTTGATATAAGTATAAATGGACAAGAATTGGCATTATATTCAAATTTTTATTTTCAGGGAGATATGTTTGGGTTTAAATACTTCAACAATACAGAAAATTTGTCGTATATGTCATTCTCAAATATTGAAATAAACGAGTATCTTCGTGACAAGGAAGAAGTGACTCCATATTTGCCATATAAACTGTATTGTGACACGGCATCTCTATTTGCTATTATAGACAAAACGGTATCTTTTGTCAAGGGTAGCAATCCGTGGAAATCCTCAGGTTCGGGATTTTTTATTACGATAGATGGTTATATAGCAACAAATAATCATGTTATTGAAAATAGTAAGGAAATTGAGGTGAGCTTTTTTGAGGATAATAGTTGGAAGAACTATGAAGCTGTTGTTGTAGCAGTTGATAAAACAAGCGATTTAGCGATACTCAAAATCAATGATGATAATTTTAAACCTTTTGAGCTATTGCCATATTCATTTGACTTTAATGTGAAGCCAACAGGTGCGGATGTGTTTACATTGGGTTTTCCAATGTCGGATGTGCTTGGTACAGAGGTGAAATTTGCGAGTGGGAAAGTTAGTTCAAAAACAGGTGTGCAGGGCGATATTATGATGTATCAAATAACGGTGCCCGTTCAGCCTGGAAATAGCGGAGGTCCTCTATTTGATTACAATGGTAATATTATTGGCATCACATCAGCCTCTTTAGATAAAGAGCAATTTAACTCTGAAAATGTTAATTATGCGGTAAAGTCTCTTTATTTAAAATCACTGATTGATGTTGCGCTTGACAATGTCAGCTTATCTGCTCCAAAAAAATCTACTACGACGCTGACAAATAAAATAGAGAAATATAGACCATTTATGACACTAATTAAGTGTAGGTGAAATGACCAAGTGTTAAGTTGTTGTTTAAATACTTGAGCAATGTGTTTTTAGTAGTTGCAGTTGTGATGGTGCTGCTTGATACTGAGTGTCTTTACAAATTGGTGAAAATAGAACACAAAATATGTGTTTTTGACCAAAATGTTAGGTAGTGTGAGAAAAAAGTTGTAACTTTGCCGCCTATTTCAAACCAATTAGATATATTCATGAAGAAAATATTAACATTTTTCGCAGCGATTGCGACAACAATTTCTCTCTATGCAGAGGGGTATCAGGTAAATTCACTCAGTACAAAGCAGAATGGTATGGGACATACCGGCACGGCGCTGAAGCTGGGTGCGGAAAGTATGATTTTTAACCCGGCAGGAATGGGTTTCCTTGACAAGAAACTTGATGTAAATGCTTCTTTTACAGCGATTTTCTCTTCTGCAGAGGCTACTACACCAGATGGAAAGGTGTATAAGACAGATAGCCCGGCGAGCACTCCAATAAATTTCAATCTCGGTTTTTCAATCTATGATAATCTGAAGGCGGGTGTGTCTTTCTACACTCCCTATGGCAGTAACATTAACTGGACAGATAACTGGGGCGGCGCTCTTCTTAATCAGAAGGTTAAGTTGGCGACATATACGGTTCAGCCGACTGCGGCGTGGCGTATTCTGCCAAATCTTTCAGTTGGTGCAGGTCTTATGATTACATGGGGTACTGTGGATTTGAATAAGGGTCTTATTTCTCCTACAAGCCTTGATATGGTACTTCAGAGTCAGGGTATGCCGGCAATGTTTGGCGATATCGTACCGGCATCTGTAAATCTGAAAGGTACTGCAAATGTTACGCTTGGCTATAATGTAGGTGTGCTGTATGATGTCAATGATAAGATTTCTATCGGTGCGAACTATCGCTCAAAGATGATGATGACAGTTGATGCCGGAGATGCTAATGTGAGCTATGCAAACGATATAGCAAAGGAAATCCTTGAAAATCAGGTGGGACTGATAGATAAGGCTCAGTTTACAGCAGAGATGCCATGTGTGTCTATCCTGAATTTCGGTGTCAGTTACAAGCCTGTCAGCAGCCTTACACTTGCGGCGGATGTGCAATATTCATTCTGGAGCCAGTATGAAAATCTTGATATCAATTTCCTCAGCAGTCATCTTGCTGCTTTTAATCAGCATATCGAGAAAAACTATAAAAATTCGTTTACATATCACCTTGGAGCGCAATATGCCCTCACCAATCGTTTTGACCTGCGTGCGGGTGTGATGATAGACACAGCTCCAATGCGAGATGATAATTATAATCCAGAAACTCCGGGTATGACAAAGATTGAGCCATCGGTTGGCTTTTCATTCCGTCCGCTGAAGGGCTTCTCTATTGACGTAGCGATGCTATACGTAGCGGGAATGGGTCGAGATAATGCGAAGTGCAATTATGAAGACCTATTGATGAAGTCTGCACAGATGCCATATGTTAAGACATTTGAGGCAAACTACAAGCTACATGCGTTCTGCCCGTCGATAGGAGCGTCATTCTGGTTTTAAAGACCCTTAGGGTTTTATAAAGGCAAAGAATCCAATAGTTTTCCAAATATAAATATATTTTACGCATGCAGGTGTGGCTCTGAGAAGAGCTGCGCCTGCTTTTTTGCAATATTTTTTGCTTATTTGCGGAGAAAGGTGTAACTTTACAGCAAAATAATTGTTATGCCCAAAGTTTTACTTTACATCACTGCTAAGGTGATATGGAATTTTTTGTTTTACAATACGGATTTCAATGAAAACAGGGCTCATGTTCATGTAGGCAAGAAGAATATGGAGACTTTATGCAAAATATGGTTAGAGCCAAAAGTTGAAATAGCAAAACAAGGAGACTTGACTGATGCGCAGGCAAAAGAAGTCTTGGGATTGGCTGTAGAATATAAGGACATATTGCTAAAGCAATGGGCTGTATTTAAGCAGGGAAAGGCAATTAGGATAATAAAAATAAACAAATAATGCAATTATGTACACTTCAGAAGGATATTGGAATGTAGAGCCAAAAATTAAATCTCTCTCATTCCCAAAAAGAGGTAAATTTCAGGTTGACTTACAAGATGGCAGGTCAATCATTATGCCAATATCCGCATTTCCGAGTATGAAGAAAGTTCCATTGAAGGAAAGGAACAACTGGTATCTAATTGGAGGTGGTGTAACGTGGGATTCGTGTCCGGAAGTTATTCATATAGAGCAGATATTAGGAAATTATGTAAATTATGCTCATGAAAAATAGTATTTTTACAGCAGAAAATATGTCAAGAAAAATAATTATCTGCGCTATGGCTATAATCATTTGCGGTTTCTATGCCATGGCGTTGAATTTGCCGATAAAGCGAGTGAATGGCAAGGCTTATTATTACTATACAGTTCAGAAAAATGAGTTTATCTACGAGCTACCGGTTAAGATGGGTCTGCCACGCAAGGATATACTCAAGTATAATCCCAATGCGGCTGAAGGTCTTCAGGCTGGGATGGTGCTGACTATACCTGTGGAGTATGATGCGAAAATAAAAAAAGGCTATTATGTGATTCAGTATAAGGCGGGAAATCACGAGACAATCTATGGGATAGCGAAGAAGTATGGTGTGCCTGTAGATAGGCTTATAGATTTTAATCCTGCTGCGGCAGAAGGTGTGAGAGGCCTTACGCTGGAAATTCCTGTCTCAAAGGCTGCCAACAAAAAGCCGGTGGTGAAAAAAGAGGAAACAAAGCCGGTGCAAAAGGCTGATACTGTGGCAGTAGATAGTGCGAAAGTCGTGCCGGTCACGCCGGTTGTGCCTGAGGGTATGCGTTGTTATGTCATCAAGCCGGGAGAAACGCTTGAAAGCATAGCTTCTGAAAATGGAGTGTCAGAGATAGACATACTTCGCGCTAATCCAAGCCTTGCAATTTCAGAGTTTGTTGAAGGACAAATGATATATCTGCCGATAGATAATTCGCTTGTAGACTCGGAAAAGCGGATTGGCGGACATGTGGAGGAAATAGATTCGACTGATGTGGTGACAGACTCGGCAGAAGTAAGTGTTGACTCACTGTCATTCAGCGATTTAGATGAAAAGGTGATAAAAATAGCACTTGCCTTGCCGTTTGACCTAAACAGTGAAAAAGAGAGCAAGCATGCGCAAATATATACAGAGTTTTACCGAGGATTCCTGATGGGCGTGGAGAAACTAAGCCATGAAGGAGAAAAGGTGGAAATTAGGGCATACGACAGTTCAGTTAGCGAAGATTCGGTTGCGATGTGCCTGAATGAAAAGCCGAATGTGGTGATAACTTCCGATAATATCGGTCAGTTAGGCATGATGACAGAAAAGGCAAAGACCATCTCCCCGGAGAGTGTGATTTTCAATCTGTTTGCGATTAAGGATACGAGCTATGTAGACAATTCGTCTGTAGTTCAGGCAAATATACCGAGCAAGTATATGTATGAGCAGGCGGCAAATGCGTTTCTTGAGAAATATGCAGGTTATGTGCCGGTGTTTATCGCAAGGATTGACGGGTCTGCAGACAAGGCTGAGTTTACCCAACTGCTAAAGTCGCGTCTTGATGCAAAGGGCTTGGAATACAAGGAGATAGTGTTCCGTAATTTCCTCGGCAAAGATAATATAGAGGGGCTGAATACGACCGACACAGCGTATGTATTTGTCCCGATGACCGGAAGCAGGACAGAGTTCCTGAAGTTTGCTCCGGCGATAAAGACGCTACGCAGCAGTGCGGTAAATCCGGAGAATGTGGCAATTTTCGGTTATCCCGAATGGATAATATTCCGCGGCGACTATCTTGACCATCTACATGGCTTAAATGCGTCTATTTACAGCCGTTTTTACACATCGAGTGAAGATGCCGGTGAAAATGCGTTTAAGGCAGAATATGAGACCTGGTATGGCAAGGAAGTAATGGAACTCGTTCCGTCTCAGGCAATTATGGGATATGACACAGCGACATTCCTGATAAAATATCTGCGTGGCGAACTTGGTGAAAATGGTTTTGAGGGCATACAGACCGGTTTTAACATAGTGACGCCTGATGGGGCTCAGGGATTTATCAATAACCACCTGTATATGATTAACTTCCGTCCTAACGGCAAGGTGACAAAGACGATAATAAAATGAAAAAAATAATAGTAATTTTTGTGGCGATATTAGCGGCGCTGGGAGTGTCTGGTCAAAAGCACTATGTTCCTCATGTGCATGTAGGATTTCATGCCGGAATGGGGATGTCGCAAATGAGTTTTTCGCCAACTGTAGAGCAAAAGATGCTCAATGGCATTACAGCCGGCGTTTCGTTTCGTTTTGCAGAGGAACGTCATGTAGGTCTGTTAGCAGAACTGAATGTGTCTCAGCGAGGATGGCAGGAAGATTTTGAGGGCGCTCCGATAAAGTACAGCCGCACAATGACTTACATAGAGTTGCCGATAATGACGCATATATTTTTCGGGAGTCCGAAGTTTAAGGGTTTCTTCAATCTTGGACCTCAGCTGTGTTATATGCTTGGTAGCAGTATAGACAGTGATTTTGACTATTCCAATCCGTATGATACGCCTGATTTTCCGAATGGTTACCGCTCAGTAGAGCAGATGAGTATGGAAATTTCTCGTAAGTTTGACTATGGCATATCGCTTGGTGCAGGTATGGAGTCAATCATAAAGCGTAAGCATTCTGTGATGCTTGAGGCGCGCTTTTACTATGGTCTCGGCAATATTTTCCCGGACAGCAAGCGAGACACATTCAGTGCGAGCCGAGGGATGAATATCACTGTGACTCTGGGATATATGTTCAGGCTGAAGTAGAGGTAAGGAATTCAAGTTTAAGGCCTGAAAATGTATGAAAATGTGAATAGATTTCAAGTATTATTTATGCAGCGTAAAACTTTTATGAATAATTAAATTTAGGGCTCCCAATTCATTTAGACGTTTTCCGGCTCAGCTTCAAACATCACATACTTGGCGGTAACCTGCGGCTCGTTGTTGTTTGGCCACATTAGCAACGACACCACTGACAGCAATATTGCCATCATCACACTCTTAAACACCATTCCTAATCCCGTGTTTCTCAAATTCTTGTAAGATAAAGATTTCATTTCCATAATCATTAAGTTTTTAAAATTTTTGTTCTAAATTTGTTATTTATTTTTGTTTAATAAAATAGTTATCTAATTACTAAAAATCCTGATATACAGCAGTTTATCGTAGGGGCGTGATGCATCACGTCCGCCCCATCAGGCGAGGATTGCACATCCGGCAGGCTCGGAGAGCATGCTGTCATGCGTAAAGACCAGGCAAGGAGCGTAGCGACGACGCCTGGTCACAAACAAACATAGAACATCGTGGCTCGGAGAGTCACGCTTTATAGTATCTACACCGTTATGCATATTTTTCAGGAATTTCATTTTCTCAATTTTTTTCTTCTGCAAAGTTACAACATCCCAACCCCCTTTGTCAATACCTTTAACGTAATTTAACGTTTTGTATCCGAAATTTTACTAACTTTGCACCACTAACTTTAAAAACTAAAGTATGAGACAAAAAGACACTACACTCGCACAAATTTGCCCCATCAGAAACGTCATTTCTCGCTTTGGAAACAAATGGGCAATCCTTGTCATCGTCATGCTCGATGAAAACAAAATCATAAGATTCAACGAGTTACTTAGGCAAATCCCCGACATATCCACAAAAATGCTTGCCTCCACTCTCCGCATCCTCGACGAAGACGGACTAATCTCACGCAAGGTTTATCCAACAGTCCCACCAAAAGTCGAATACACACTCACCGAATCAGGAAAATCGCTAATCCCAATCATCAGGCAACTCACAGACTGGGCGCAAAATAACATGAAAACAATTGTGCAACACCGCCTGCAATGCTTCTCCTAAATGCATTTCCACTACCCCCGACAAACACAAAAGGCGGCATACTCCCACGAGCCTGCCGCCTAAAATAACAATTAAATTTTAAAAATTATGGTTATTTTCTTATTAGTATCTTTTCTGCCTTTACCTTACCGTTGCTAAGGATTGACTTCTTGATTACAAGACCACTCTGAGGCTCTGAAATCTGCATACCGGACAGGTTGTAGTATGTAGTTGAAATCACATCTGCAGACTCATCCGCAAACACTTCCTCTACACCGCCTGATTCCTTACTGCATACCGGACGGATTGAGCATGCGTTTGAGCGTTTATTAGAGTAAGACGCATCTGCTCCGGCTGCGCCAATCTTCAGTGAATATGCCTGATAAACACCATCTACTGGCTCTGTGTTTAGCGTGCCTGACCAGTAATAGCCTGCTGATTTCTTTTCCTTGGTTGCAATTCCTGAGCGATAGCCTGCGTATGGCAAGAAAATGCTATTGCCGTTTATCTTGCTCGTGAAGCGCATACCCTTTACACTGTTTAGAGTCTCCTCCGTTGTTTCACAGTTATCCACAAGTTCCTGGAACTCTGCCTGTGATGGCAGGCGCCAGCTATATCCCCACTTTGCTGCTGCAAGGTCATATTCCACATTGCCGCAGATATCTGTTGGAGGTTCTTCGCTCGGATAATTATTGTCATTTGTATTTTTGTTGCTTCCGGAGAAATCTGTCCAGTTCACCAATATGCCGTATGTCTCTGGAGCATCATCCGCCTCCATGTAGTAGTTATCCGCATTCAGGATATTGCCTTTTGCCCAAAGAACGCTAAGGCCAAGGTCTACATAGCGATAATTTCCGGAATCCGGAAGGTCTCCTTCCACTTCAAGAACTTCCACCGGTGCCTGACCTGCATTGATTATCTTGCCACTTGCGTCAAGCAGCAGCGCTACCATTCTCATGCCATCATTGCTTGTCACTCTTGATGACAACTCTGCAGAACCATCAAGTGTATATTTCTGACCCGCTACTACCGACGTTGCTACAACTTCGCCCTCGTATGCAGGGAATATCGCACGAGCAACGTCATTAAATACAACATCCGTCGGACTTGGAAGACCCTCAAAGCCTCCCATAGGGCCGCTTCCGCCTCCTGAGTAATAGTTATTCTGTGCGTACGGTCCTACATTATCCTGAAGGAGAACAAATGCTATTCTATAGCTATCCGAACCGGTATAGCAAAATTCCGCCTCGGCACTCGCTGTCACCGTAAAGGTTGCAGGGTTCAGCTCTGCCTTGGTTACGCTGACCTTGCCGTATGCCTTCTTTGAACTATAAGTCGCTACTGCATCCTCAAATATGCTCTGGCTCACACTGCTGCCCATATCCGTTCTGTTTATGTTGCAGCCCGGGAAACCTGAGATTCCTGTCTTGTTTATGTACACAGTGTTCTCCATCACATCACCATAGTGAACACCTATACCGATAAATTTATCTGGATAGTTCTCCCTCATGTATTCCATTGCTACTATTCCACGAACACACCATCCACACCATGTGCCCGTTCCTTCTTCCACTACAGTTATACGGTCATATACTGCCGTCCCTGTCGGTGTGGCACTTGCCACTGGTGCTGCTAACGAAGCAATCACCATACTTGCATTTACGAGTAATTGTTTATACTTCATATGTACCTATTTAGAAAGTTAATAACTATTGAATATTTTTATTTTTTTGCAAAAGTAGTGTTTATTATCCTATTTTGGCGATTTTAATTGTTAAATGGTGTTAATTAAGGCAAAATACCGCCATTTACTTTCATTTGTTTAATCATATATGCGAATTTTATAAAATTCTATATCATTCTGCATTCATAAAAGGCTATTTGAAATAAAAATCTACTGCATTAACACTATTTAACAAATATTTATCCACTCATTTCAAAAACTATTTATACTTTTGCGCCAATTTAATGCACAAAATTACAAACTATAGGTACATTAAGGCAACTAACATTATTGTATAACTAAAATTTTTAGGTTATGAAGAAATCATTACTTCTTTTTGCATTTCTGGCAGCTTTCATTTCAGTTTCTGCCGCACAGGTGATTAACCCGTTTAATGGCGAATCAAGTTTTACAAATGTTCCCAAAAAATTAGTTAAGAAAGCGCCTATCACGTCTTTCGACAATCAGAAAATGGACGTCAAAATCCTCGCTGACGACGCCTCTTGGACTTCTCTCGGCTTGGCTAAATACCGCGACGACATCATCTGCTCTGTTTTCAGCATCACTCCTTGCCAATATGAGATTGAAGTACAGGAAAGCACTGAAAAACCTGGCGTTTACCGCCTTGTCAACCCTTACGGCGAGCCTTTCCCGGAAAACTACGAAGGTGACTGGGACACTACTCAAGACTACTACATGATTATCGACGCCTCAAACCCGGACAAAGTCGTTGTCGGATACACCGAGACCGGTACTGACTGGGGATACGGTATTATCTCTTTCGAGTCTGTCGCTCAATACATGCTCGAAAATGGTTCCACCGACGAGGAAGTCGTTGAAGCAGGCATGTATGGTAAACTCGAAAACTTCACCATCACTTTCCCGGAAAAGAGTTTCTATTTAGGCATGGGTGAAAAATATCCATTCCCTTATTTCACTGCTTGCTGGGACGGCATGTTCCGTCTTATCCTACCTGGCGGCAAAGATTTCGACAGCTCTTTCTCTGCTGCTGGTACATATTTGAACGACAACAACCAAAACGTCCTCTCCGCTAAAGTCGATATTGCTTCAGACATTGAATATGCTAAGGTCGGTTATGTTTATGAGGCATACGACGGTGACGAGGCATTACTCGCTGCAATCGAAGACGGCTCTATCGCAAGCGAACAGGTCACCGAATCCGGTAGATTCGATTTCGTCGCTGAAAAGCCCGGTACTTACTATGTCGGCTTGATTGCTTACGCTGAAGGCGAAATCAAAGGTTCTCATGTCGTTTCAATCAAATCTTACGGAAATGACTGGGTAGAAGCAGGTTCTGTATTCATCTTAGACGGTTGGCTCGTTGGTGGTGCAGGTTACGACCCAAGCGAATACGTATGGGAAACTAAATACTACACCAGCGCTTCAAACAAAGGACTTATCCGTATCTACGACATGTATGGCGGCGATGCTCCTACCGCAGAATATGCTCAAGCTAAAAACGATATCTTCGTCAATATTTTTGACCCTGAATACGTTGTAATTGAGCCACAATATACCGGGAACGACTACTTCTCAGACGGTACTGCTTACATCGCCAACGCAGCCTCTATCTACCCTCTCTTCGGTTACGATAAAGACTATGTAATCGAACAGGGACAGGCTTCTACTTACGACTTTGAGTCTGGCATCATCTCTATTCCGGCTAAGGCTTGTAAGATTGATTTCGGAGCTGATTACTGGTACTACACTTCTTCTGAAGCTGCATTCCAGTTCGACCCGATTCCTGACGCTGGTGTAGGTGAAATCTTCGCTGACAAAGAAGATGCAAAAGCTGAATACTTCAACCTCCAGGGCATGAAAATTTCTAACCCGCAGGCTGGCAGCCTTTACATCGTCAGAAAAGGCAACGATGTTAAGAAAACAATCTTCTAAAATTTCTCAAGCCACATAAATACGCGCGCCCGAGCTTCTCGCCCGGGCGCTTTTTTGCATAACAAATGCTGTAAAAAATCATTAATTAGATAAATAGCGAATTTTTTTCATAACTGTTTGATTTTTAGCGCAAAGTTAATGCTTTTCTGTAGAATCCCCAATTTTGTTACCCCAATTTCCTGCAAAATCCCCAATTTTTGTTTCTGATTTTTACCAGACCTAAAAAGTAGACAATTACAACTTTTTCCCCCTTTTTGCCTATTCTTTCATTTTTTTTGGGTAATTTTGCAGTCTAAAATCCAATAGACAATGAACTTACTTGAAAAAATCAGAATTGATGCCCTCGAAGGGAAGCCTTGCTCTGTAATAGACGCTATAGAAATCAGCAAGAGCTTTGACATCAACGATATTTGTGACATAGCAGACGAAATTCGCAGAAAATGGAACGGAGACTCTATGGACACCTGCTCTATCGTTAACGCTCGCTCAGGACGTTGCTCTGAAGACTGCAAGTGGTGCGCTCAATCTCGTTTCCACAACACCGGCTGCAATGAATACGACATAATCCCTCACGACGAAGTTATGCGAGCAGTTGAGCTCAACACAACTAAAGGCGTTCACCGTTTCTCTCTCGTCACCAGTGGCAGAAAAGTTGCACCCGCAGACATCAAACGTTTCTGCGACATTTTCCGCGATGCCGCAAAGATTTCCCCAATATCTCTCTGCGCTTCAATGGGACTACTAACTAAAGATGAATTACAGCAGCTTAAAGACGCTGGTGTAAACCGTTACCATTGCAACCTCGAGACTTCTGCCTCTTTTTTCCCGCATCTTTGCACAACGCACAGCCACGAAGACAAGCTCCGCACTATACGGGCTGCACGCGAAATTGGTATGGAAGTGTGCTGCGGAGGCATTATCGGAATGGGAGAATCTCTCGAGCAGAGGCTGCAGCTCGCTGAAGAGGCAAGAGAAGCCGGAGCTTGCTCTATCCCTATAAATATCCTTAACCCTGTTAAAGGAACTGCTCTCGAAAATCAGCCACTAATCTCTGAAGAAGAAATCATAATGACTGTGGCGCTATTCAAGCTCATCGCTCCCAAATGCACTCTCCGCTTTGCCGGAGGAAGACTACGACTTAGCGACAAGGCCACGCGCAGAATTCTTCATGGTGGTATGAGCGGGGCACTCGTCGGTGATATGCTCACCACTGTCGGAAACAACATCGACCAAGACCGCGACCTTTTCACCGAGCTTGGTTTTAAATGGTAAAATAATCACAAAGTATTACGATATAAGAACAATATACACAACATGGCACTACAATGCGGCATAGTCGGATTACCCAACGTTGGAAAATCCACCCTCTTCAACTGTCTTTCAAACGCCAAGGCACAGTCTGCTAATTTTCCTTTCTGCACCATCGAGCCCAATGTGGGAGTTATCACTGTTCCCGACGAGCGTCTCAACAAACTCGTTGAAATGTGTAACCCTCGTAGCGTCGTCCCTGCCACTGTGGAAATCGTGGACATCGCTGGTCTCGTTAAGGGTGCAAGCAAGGGCGAAGGGCTCGGGAACAAGTTCCTTGGAAATATCCGTGAGACTGACGCTATTCTTCACGTCCTACGTTGCTTTGACGACGACAACATCACACACGTCGACGGCTCTGTAGACCCTGTCCGCGATAAGGAAATTATCGACTACGAGCTTCAGCTCAAAGACCTTGAGACTATTGAAAGCCGAATTGCAAGAACTCAAAAACAGGCACAGACCGGCGGTGACAAAATCGCCAAAATGCAATACGAAGTGCTCCGACAATTCAAAGAGGCTCTCGACCAGGGAAAGCCGGCTCGCTCTGTAAAATTTGAAACCGTTGATGAGCAGAAATACGCAAAAGAACTATTCCTGCTCACTAATAAACCCATCTTGTATGTCTGCAACGTCGACGACGCTTCTGCTGTTAACGGCAACAAATACGTTGACGCTGTCCGAGAAGCTGTCAAAGACGAAGACGCACAAATCCTTATCGTTGCTGCACAGACCGAAAGCGACATCGCAGAGCTTGACACTTGGGAAGAACGACAGGAATTTCTCGCTGAAATTGGACTGCAGGAATCCGGTGTTAGCCGACTCATCCGCGCTGCATACGCCCTGCTTGACCTCCAAACTTATTTCACCGCCGGTGAAGACGAAGTCCGTGCTTGGACTTTTATGCGTGGCTCTAAAGCTCCGCAATGCGCCGGTATTATCCACACTGACTTTGAAAAGGGCTTTATCCGAGCTGAAGTCATTAAATACGACGATTACGTTGCTCTCGGTGGAGAAGCCGGTGTCAAAGAGGCCGGAAAGCTATCTGTTGAAGGTAAAGAATACGTAGTGCAAGACGGTGACATCATGCACTTCAGATTTAATGTTTAATTAGCATTATGAAAGTTTCAATTATCGGTGCCGGAAACATGGGCGGTGCCATAGCTCGCGCTCTCGCCACATCACAGCTATATTCTGTAGCGGTGGCTAATCCGTCTCGTCCTAAACTCGACGCTATAGCTTCTGAATATCCGGGTATTAAAACCACCACAGACAATTTAGAGGCTGCCGCAGGGGCAGACATCGTCATCCTTGCAGTTAAGCCGTGGCTTATCGCCGAAGTTTTACAGCAACTGAAGCCTTGCCTGGCAGAGAGCCGCGCCACTGTAGTATCGCTCGCAGGTGGTGTTTCCCTTGATGCCCTGGATAGTATGCTTGCCCTTGACGGCACAACAATCTGCCGCGTAATTCCGGACACTGCTTTATCCGTAGGAAAGTCTATGACTTTCATTGCGTCTCGTCGTGCCGACAACAACACACTTGACTCTATTGTGAAGATGTTTGGCACAATGGGCGAAGTCGCCGTTATTGAAGAACGTCTCATGGATGCCGCAACTGCAATCAGCTCTTGCGGTATTGCATACGTTTACAAGTTCATTCAGGCTTGCGTACAGGCAGGTGTAGAACTCGGATTTAAGCCTGCTGATGCGCTACGCTACGTCTGCGCTACAGTGGATGGCGCTGCTGCAATGCTCTCAAAGCCGGGTGCCGCACCACAAACGGAAATCGACAAGGTCACCACCCCTGGAGGTATGACTATCAAGGGTATTAACTCATTAGAACACAACGGTTTCACTTCCGCTGTGATTAACGCTATTTTGGCTTCCCTGAAAAAATGAGAAAATACCGCAGAGTCACCATTAAGATTGGCAGCAACGTCCTCACTCGCGACGACGGCACTCTCGACGTCACTCGAGTATCTGCTCTCGTCGACCAGGTCTGCTCTCTCCGCAATCATGGTATTGAAGTAGTGATGATTTCATCCGGAGCCGTCGCTTGTGGTCGCTCTGAATTGAAAGACCTCAAATTGCCTCAGCTCGACAATGTCGATGCTCGCCAGCTGTTCTCCGCCGTCGGGCAGGTTAAACTCATTAACCGTTACTACGACCTCTTTCGAGACCGTGGTATTCACGTCGGACAGGTTCTCACCATGAAAGAGAGCTTCGCTACACGACGACACTACCTCAACCAGCGCAACTGCATGATGGTAATGATTCGCAACGGAATAATCCCCATCGTAAACGAAAACGACACCGTCAGCGTCACTGAGTTGATGTTTACAGACAACGACGAGCTATCAGGACTCGTTGCCGCCATGCTGGATTGCGACGCACTCATTATACTCAGCAATATTGACGGCATCTACAACGGAGACCCGCGCAAGCCAGGCGCTGAAGTAATTCGTCGCGTTGACCCAAACCTTGACCTCACTGACTACATTATGACTGAACGCTCCGGATTCGGACGCGGTGGTATGGTCACTAAATATCGCATTGCTCGAAAAGTCGCAGATGAAGGAGTTGCAGTCATTATCGCTAACGGAAAACGCGACAACATTCTCACCGACATCATTTTAGGCGACAACGACACTCTCTGCACCGAATTTGCTCCCGCTGCCGTGCCTTCTTCAAGCCTTAAGCGTTGGATTGCTCATAGCGAAGGCTTCGCTAAGGGTGCCATTAAAATCAACGACCGCGCCGTGCAAGCTGTTAATTCAGTCCACGCCGCATCTATCCTGCCTATCGGCGTCACTGACGTTATCGGCGATTTCGAGAAAGACGACCTCATCAAAGTTCTCGACGACAATGACAATCTTATCGCTATCGGACGCTCTTCTTACTCTGCAGCCGAAGCTCGCGATGCCGCCGGTAAGCATCAGCAACGTCCTATTATACACTACGACTACCTTTATGTAGAATAATAAATTTCAAATAAAATGGTTGAAAATCTGCTCCTTGACGCCCGCCGTGCTTCACGGCAATTACTCAGTCTTTCTGATGATTCCATCAGCGCAATCCTTCTTGACACCGCAAATGCTCTCGTTGACGCCACAGACGATATTATTGCCGCTAACAGCTTAGACCTCAGCCGTATGGACCCGGCAAATCCTAAATACGACCGACTTAAACTCACTCCGGAGCGCATCGAGTCTATTGCAGCTGATATGCGAAACGTCGCATCTCTGCCTTCACCGCGTGTGGAGCTGGATAGACGAGTACGCCCTAACGGACTTGTCATCAGACGAGTGGCTGTTCCTTTTGGAGTAATTGGTGTTATCTACGAGGCGAGACCAAACGTCACTGCAGACGTTTTCTCCCTCTGCTTCAAGAGTGGAAATGTTTGCGTACT
>JBJECS010000138.1:0-2900 GCA_051871335.1 Muribaculaceae bacterium
CGCTCATCGTGAAATGCAGCACAGGATATTGCTTCCACTCTTTCTCAAGCTCCATTATTTTCAGTCCTTCAAACAGTTCTTTCTGTCCCTGGAAATATGCCTTGAAAGTATTGCATAGTAAAGACTTGCCAAACCTGCGAGGTCTTGCAAGGAAAACGTATTTATAGTTGCTGACAAGATTGTAAACATATTCTGTCTTGTCTACATAAACCTTACCCTGTTCTCGGATTTCTTTAAACTGGTCGGTATCTACTGCGTATCTAAATTTCTTCTGTCTCATAATTCTCGGCGTTTTTGCTTGTTTCTGCAAAGTTACAAAAATTCCACACCAAAAGCAATACATTTAGCGTTTTTTATTTTGCTCTTTGAAAAAGTGCCGGGCGAGAATCTACAATCCTCGCCCGGTCTATTATCAAGTAACTTTTTTCAAACTTTAGACAAACGCCATTACTCGTTCATCCATACTTATCTCTTCACCACAACCTTCTTCACGGTGCTTACACCTGAAGCCATTGTCACCTTAACAAGATAAGTACCTGCTGGAGTGTCAGATACGTTAAGCACATTACCATCTGCTCTCGCCACAGTCTGACCATTCATCGACGTAAGCTCTATTGTCTTCACCAGCGCGTCACCATTTGCAATTATATAGTCGGTCGCAGGATTTGGATGGATTGTGACATTGCTGATTTCCACACTCTGAAGTCCCGCATCGCCTATCTTCGCTACATTGTCGATATACACCGTTCCGCTCTTGCTCATCAGCGATGGCGTTTCCACGATTTTAAAGCCGGTAAGTGTATATGGGGCAGTGCCCTCAAGCTCTGTCAGTGGTATTTCGCGGTACTCCCAGCCCAGGAAGTCCATATTGGCGATTTTTACATATTTCACCGCCGTCTCAGACGTAAACTGTGCATAAAGCTCATTGTTGGTCAGGTCACCATATACGCGCACCGTCAGCGTTTCCGTGTTGGTCACCGTTTCTGTCGTACCTTCTGCCCTTGAGACTGCTACTTCTGCCGGTACATCGAGGTCGCTCGCCATTACATACTCTATCTTCAGCGAATTTGTGCCAAGCAGCTTGTTTGAGGAGCCGCCGGCAACTACCTTTGCAGATGTGATGCCTCTGCTTTCAGCCTCGTTGATTGAATATGGAGTCACGTCATCAAGCCCGTCTATCAGTGTCTGTCCGCCTTCATCCACACTTGCGTCTACTGCGGTGAAATCCATTTCATACCCATGCTGCAGGGTTATGCCATCTTTGTCTGCTATCTCTGCGGATATTACCAGGTGATATGTCTCACCTACTGTCAGGTCGCCCGTCACAGGCATACGGAAATATCCATACGGGTCGCCCGTTTTGCTATACTTCATCGAGCGCTTGTTAAACGAAAGGGTATTGCCTTGAGAGTCTGTTGCCGAAATCTGGTTCAGGATTGGAACCACGTTTGGATATTTGTCAAAGCGTAGTTCAAGGTATGCCCCCTTATAGTGCACCTTGTCCCCGTCTTTCGGATAGTTACCCAGCATTTCCATAAAATTGCGGTCTGTTGTGAAGAACTTAAACTCTACCGGAGCCGTCATCGTCATGCCGCCTGCATGCTGTGCTGTTGCATCAAGTTTTACACTGTATTCCGTGCTGATGTCATACGGATTTGTTGGTTGGAATGTCAGTGTATAGTTGGCGTCAGACCATACAAATTCACCTTCTACTGCAGGACTTATGCTGAAAGCTGCCTCAGTGCTTTCGCGGTCCATGTCCCAGTTAAAGTTAAACACTATTGGAGTGTTGCAAAGCACTGGCTCGTCGCCGTCGTTCCACACCGGTGAATATGTCACCACTTCTGGAGGAGTATTGCGCACGCGGTTCATTTTCACGTTTGCATACGTTGCCTCGTCTGCTGTCACTGTCACGTCTAATTCTGCATCATAGTGCAGTGCCTCTGTAAATTTCAGCTTGTAGTTTCCTGGTTCAACATCCCGGAAGGCATATACGCCGTTGCTGAGGTTGTCGATTGTTGTTTCCGCGATTTTGGTCGCGCCCGTAGCATCATACAGCTCCACTTTTGCTCCATCTACTGTAGCAAGTGCGTCTTCGCCAAAACGTGTATAAGACACGTCGCGTAGCAGACGCGAGTCATTCACACGACCTATGATTAAGCCTTTTTTCAGCGCTTCAAGTCCGAAATATTCATACACTGACTTGCGGAAATGCCATGCCTCAAGATATTTGAAGTCCATGCTCATTAGGCGGTATGTCTCTGGTATATAGTCATGGAATGAGCCTTCTGACAGCATACCGTCTATCGTCAGGCTACGAAGGACTCCAAGACCTGACGTTCCCCATGATGTATAGAAACTCCAGTCTCCGCGTACCTGATAATTGTTTGTCCACACAGTTACGCCATTCTCGTAAAGTTGCTGAGCGAGGATACCAGCCATTGTCTTCGCATTCGGACGAACTGGTTCACTGTCATACCCGCGGAATAGCATCAGGGGGAAATTCACTCGGCTGGATGTCCCGGTGGCATTAGAGTGGATTGAGAAGAAAAAGTCCGCACCTGTCTTGTTGGCAAGGTTATCGATTGTAGTGAGTCCAAGGTCGTCATCTGAAGTGTTTGTAGTACGGCTCATATACACCGTAAAACCTTCTGCCTGAAGCATATCTCGCAACATTAGGCCTTTATCAAGGTTGGAATTTGATTCCCAGAAACCCTCCGGGTCTCCCTGTGCATATGGGGCGATTACTACATTGCGGTCGTCTGAGTCATGTCCGCCATGACCTGGATTGATATAGATGGTCAGCTCTTGAGGGGTCACTGCCCAAGCCGATACCATAGCGGTCAGTGCCGCAAAAAGGGATACTATTTTTTTCATATCGGCATGTTATTTTATTAGTT
>JBJECS010000139.1:0-15489 GCA_051871335.1 Muribaculaceae bacterium
GCTCGAGGCTCTCGGCATCCCTATTACGTAATCAGATTGCTGTATTATGGCTTAAGGATATGTAGAAAGACTCCATATTGCCTTGCTTGTCAAAGCTCACTACAGCTTCCTGATACTCATCTTCCTTGTCTATCTCATTTCCTTCTTTCGGTTTCAGCAATATTGGGATATTACGCACTTGATAACCCGAACCGGTCGTGATACAATGCTCTATTATCTCGCTATCCATGCTCACAAATGGCGAATTTTCCCACAATGCCTCAAGTCCGCCCTGAGCCATTGATGAAACGCCCAATGACTGACAATCAAACGCCCTATTCTGCTCAAATGCAGCATTCGCCTCTGTCAGTATTGCCGACATAGTGCGCTCCATTTTACTCTTTATCGCTTCATTGTATATTCCGTCTGAAATTTTTACCGTCACTCGCTCTGACGCACTCATCCACGCCATAGAAAGCCCTAATACTGCTGTTACTATCTTTCTTATCATTTGTTCTCTTTTGTTTATTTTTTAATCCAAATGGCACCACAGCCTTTATAGTTCTTTATATCATCACTTTCACCAGTAGAAAGGTTTATCATTCTGTCGCCTTCTCGTTTCAGGCACGCAGGAATTGCTCCTTCGCGGTTGTATACAAATAAGTATATCCTTCCATCAACAGGCATTGTCGCATATTTCCCGTATTCTGCAATAGAGCCACTCGACATCCCTTGCTTAACGTAGTTCTGCAACGATTCAAACGTTTTTACTTCGAGCATCAGCCTTTCATCTTCGGTCAGTTGATACTTGTCATCAACCATTTCTCCATGCTGGATTACAGAGTCTGTCGGCACGCTTGTTTTTCCACTCACTGTGTCTGTTTCCTCTTTATTGAAATCAACTACTACCACTTCATCCTTTTTGCTATATAGCATTATGTCTGATTTCTTCACAAAAGCAAACACTCGATAGATATTTCCCCTGCGCGTCTGGATATTGCTTATGTTTTTCTGAGACTTCGCAATATATCCTGCTATGTCAGTCGCATTCACTTCGTTGAGCCACTGCTCTATCTCCAGCGACAATAGGTCTCGGCATTTGCCTCCGCCTCTTCTGCGCTGTTATACGATGTTCCCATCGCATAGATAAAGTCTATATTGCTCTTTATTGCATTTATTCGCTGCATCTCATTTTGAGCCGTCATGTTCGGAATAATCGCCAGGACTGACACTATCAATATCAATAACTTTCTCATATTCATCACTCAAAGTCTATTTGTTTTTTCTCTCGTTCTACATGTTTCTGATATAGGTCTTTCACATTTTGTGTAGGTATATACGCATTTAACTTCGCTTTAACCTTCACGCCTCTATTGCTCACAAAGTCTGCCGGTATAAGCAGATATAGCATATGATTAAATCCTAAATCCTCGCTCTCCGCTATCAATAGTGCCTTCAGTCCGTCTTCACGTTCCTCTTCAATACTCATATATGTTTCCAGACGCATCCTTCGGCAATAATTCAGCCATTCGCCCAGTGTGATTGTATACGTTTCCTTATTAAAACCATACAGCGACTGTTCTACATGTATCTTATACCCTTCCACGTCACTTATCGCTCCCAGAAACAAGTTTATGGCTGAGTGCCACCTGTCTTTTTCCGTGAATATCGGAGCATAACCGCCTACACTGTCATTGTAATAATACTTAGCATTATTCAGGCTCTCAAGATAGTAATTTTTCACATCCTTGCTCCTGTACACTATGCTGTCCAATTGCTCTATATTCTGCTCATCAGGCAATTCCGCTTTATATTCCGTGCTGTCTTTAAGTGCGTTCTTAAATTCTTTTTCTATCTCCGCCTTAGGCTTGCCGAGTATCAGTTCAAAATCCATCGGAAACGCAACCCTTAGCACTTCACTGTCAATACTGTCATACCATGCCACTTCATAATACTTCGCCGACGACTTCTTCATCTCAAATTTCATTCCCAAATTTATTTTCGCTGCATCACGCACTTCTCCGCTTATGAAATAAACCTTATCATCGCGCATTTTCTGCTCCACTAAATTTTCCTTCCGATCCAGACTGTCTACCTCATATAGATAACGCTCTAAAAAGTCATAAACCACACTCGGATAGTCTGTCTTTACCTGCTCGGAAAACAGCTCATAACCTTTCGATTCTGCCTTAAATGCAGATATCAAGAAGAATATGGTTAATATCAATGATTTTAATCGTCGCATCACAGTCTCACTTTGACTCGTATGCATCATCAGCTACCCCAAAAAACAGAGACCCTATCAGATTGCCTTCTGAATCATAATGCTTGCCATGCACCACAAAACCATTATGAAACTCACCTACTATATAGTCTCCCGCATTCGCTATGCGTCCCTTCGGGTCATATTTGTTTATCATGCGGCTTGATGTATAGTATAGCGTTCCCTGACCATGGGGATACCCGTCTTTTACGCCACCCTTATAGTTACCATACGACAGGCTAATATTCCCTTGCTTTACACTATCCTTTTTTGGCTCGGTTTTTGGTTCTGGCTTGGGTTCCGGTTTAGGCACAAAGCTATCAACGATATCTTCTATCACTTCTACTGTGTCCACCGTATCTTCCGCCAATATATCATTTGGCATTATGGTACTATCGCATACTGTTTTATCCTCTTCCTCTGTATTTTTCACCTCATTACCCTGTCCACTTGGTAGCAGCAAATATATTACACCTAACAGAAGCAAAACTACAACTATCAACAGACCTACAACCAGCCCATTCGACTTTTTCTCTGGTTTTCGCTGCTCACTGTCTTTTGTATCATTATCTGACCGATGAGAATGTTCAATCCATCCGAGCCTATTTTGACCCGTGTTTTCGGTTGACTCATTGCGACCCTCTGCTTTCGACGCCATGTTTAAATCTGTATTTTCATTGTCCGAACTCATCGTAATTTCTGTGATTTGGTTTTTCTTCGTAAATAAAATTATTTGATTTTATTTCGCATCTTCTTACAATCAAAAATGCGCTTTCATTTCGCAAATTTAACACATTATTTCTTAAACTCCAAGCCATTACACCATTTTTTCATTCTTTTCTCCCTAAAAACCGCATAACCCCTCTCTATATTATCCATTATCTTTTCTCGTATTACACGTCTGACTCGACTGGTCCGCCACATATTACCCTTATTTCCACCACATTATCATAGGGACGTGATGCATCACGTCCGCCCCATTCTCCGCCCTTATCTCCCTGACTTCCACCACCTTATCGTAGGGACGTGATGCATCACGTCCGCTCCATCAAGCGAGGATTGCGCCATCCGGCAGGCTCGGAGAGCTTGCTGTCATGCGCAAAGACCAGGAAAGGAGCGTAGCGACGAAGCCTGCTCCAAACTAACACTGAACTTCGTGGCTCGGAAAGTCACGTCTTACGGTATCACTAAACGACACACGATAAACGATAAACGCTCGTCCCTCTATTTAAAAAAGCTCTTCCAAAAAAAATCAGGAAGAGCTTTTATCTTGATAATAGACAATTTTCTATTATGCGTTCTTAACCTTTTCAACAATCGCCTTAAATGCTGCTGGATTGTTGAGGGCGAGGTCTGCAAGTACCTTACGGTTGATTTGGATGCCGGCCTTGTGGATAAGACCCATGAGTTTTGAGTAAGATAGGTCTTCGAGGCGCGCAGCTGCGTTTATACGCTGAATCCAGAGTGCGCGGAAATTGCGCTTTTTAGCCTTACGGTCACGGTAAGCGTATGTAAGACCCTTTTCCCAAGTGTTTTTAGCTACGGTCCACACATTGCGGCGGCAACCGAAGTAACCTCTTGTTAGTTTTAAGATTTTTTTTCTGCGTGCGCGTGACGCTACGTGGTTTACTGATCTTGGCATTTTCTTTCAGTTTGTGAATGTCAGCGGCTATTGCTCTTTTGGGCTGACCATTCGGTTAATAATTGTTTAAAAAATCACGAATTAAAAATGAAACCTTCGGGTTATTTACTTGAGGGCAAGTAATGCCTTTACGTTACCTTCATCTACCTTCGCAATCAGAGAGACGTGAGTAAGGTTTCTTTTCTGTTTCTTTGTTTTCTTAGTCAGAATGTGACTTTTGAAAGCATGTTTTCTTTTGATTTTTCCTGATCCGGTAAGGGCGAACCTCTTTTTGGCACCGGAGTTAGTTTTAATCTTTGGCATTTTTTTTACGTTAAAGTTATTAATTCGAGTTATATATCTGTTTGCCGGCTCGCGGCTTGGATATTCTGTTTATTTTTGCTTTTTGGGAGACATCATGATTATCATCCGCTTCCCTTCTAGCTGCGGCATCTGGTCAAGCTTGCCGTAGTCCTCAAGGTCATTCGCAAAGCGTAGAAGTAGTACTTCGCCCTGCTCCTTGAATAGGATGGAGCGACCCTTGAAAAATACATATGCCTTTACCTTCGACCCTTCCTTCAGAAACTCCATCGCATGCTTCAGCTTGAAGTTATAGTCATGGTCATCTGTCTGTGGCCCGAAACGTATTTCCTTTACTACTACCTTCGCTGCTTTTGCCTTTTGTTCCTTCAGGCGCTTTTTCTGCTGATATAGAAACTTCTGATAGTCCAATACTTTGCATACCGGCGGCTGCGCTGTTGGAGATATCTCCACAAGGTCCAGCCCCTGCTCATCTGCTATTTCTAATGCATCGTGGATAGAATAAACACCTGTCTCGACATTGTCGCCTACAAGGCGAACCTCCTTGGCTCGTATCTGCTCATTAACAGCGTAGGCGTCCTTGTCGCTCTTACGGGTATCTGACTTGCGTCCTTGCTGCTGTTGTTGCTGCTGAGGAGCGCCTGATGGGCGTTGCTGCCCGTGGTTTTGTGGTTTTTTATCCATTCAAGATTTATTAGTTGTTTGTCATTGCTTGGACTTCTGCTTCCAAATTTTCTGCAAAGGTAATAATTTTCATCGAACCTTTATCACCTTCGCCCTGTTTTCTTACAGAAATTTCTCCATTTTCTGCTTCTTTTTCACCTACTATGAGCATATAGGGTACTCTTTTCAGCTCATTGTCGCGGATTTTCTTCCCGATTTTCTCATTGCGGTCATCTACTTCCACGCGTACGTCATGCTCTTCAAGCTGGCGCTTTACCTCATACGCATAGTCGTTAAACTTCTCGCTGATTGGCAAAATCACTGCCTGCTCTGGCGCAAGCCATAGTGGGAACTTGCCGGCTGTATGCTCAAGAAGTACTGCCACAAAACGTTCCATTGAGCCAAACGGCGCACGGTGTATCATCACCGGACGGTGCTTCTGGTTATCCTTGCCCGTATATTCCAGCTGAAAGCGCTCTGGCAGGTTATAGTCTACCTGGATTGTTCCAAGCTGCCAGCGACGACCTATCGCGTCTTTCACCATAAAGTCAAGCTTTGGTCCATAGAACGCCGCCTCACCGAGCTCTTTGCGTGCCTTGAGTCCTTTCTCCTCACACGCCTCGATGATTGCTGTTTCTGCAAGGTGCCAATTTTCGTCTGTTCCGATATATTTTTCCTTATTCTTCGGGTCACGGAGCGAAATCTGTGCCTCAAAGTTATCAAACTTCAGAGCTTTGAAAATATAGAAGATTATATCCATTACTTTCAGGAACTCTTCCTTTATCTGCTCCGGTGCACAGAAAATATGAGCATCATCCTGCGTAAATCCGCGTACTCGTGTCAGACCGTGAAGCTCACCGCTCTGCTCATAGCGATATACTGTTCCAAATTCTGCAAGGCGAAGTGGCAGCTCACGATAGCTGCGTGGGAATGCCTTGAAAATTTCACAGTGATGAGGACAGTTCATTGGTTTCAGCAAATACTCCTCACCCTCTTCTGGCGTGTGGATTGGCTGGAACGAATCCTTACCATATTTTGCATAGTGACCGGATGTCACATAGAGCATCTTGTTGCCGATATGCGGAGTGATTACCTGAAGATAACCATATTTCTTCTGGATTTTGCGGAGAAACTGTTCAAGGCGGTCTCGAAGCGCTGCTCCCTTTGGAAGCCACAATGGCAGACCTGCACCCACATTCTGTGAGAATGCAAACAATTCCATTTCCTTACCCAGTTTTCGGTGGTCACGTTTCTTTGCCTCCTCAAGAAGTGCCAGATACTCATCCAGCATCTTCTTTTTCGGGAATGTTATGCCATATACTCGCACAAGCTGGTCTCGTTTCTCATCTCCTCGCCAATATGCGCCTGCCAGCGACATCACTTTCACTGCCTTTATCGCTGATGTATTTGGAATGTGTGGTCCGCGGCACAAGTCTGTGAAAGAACCCTGAGTATATGTTGTAATATGTCCGTCTTCAAGTTCGCTGATTAGCTCACACTTGTATTTTTCTCCTCTGTCACCAAAAAGCTTCAGCGCATCTGCCTTTGAAATATCTTCGCGGCGTATTTCCTCCTTGCGCTGCGCAAGTTCAAGCATCTTCTTTTCGATTTTTGGAAACTCTGCCGCTGTTATCTGGTTCTCGCCCGGGTCTATGTCATAATAAAAACCATTCTCGATTGCCGGACCTATACCAAACTTCACTCCCGGGTACAATTCCTGGAGTGCTTCAGCAAGCAAGTGTGCGGAACTGTGCCAGAACGCATGTTTGCCCTCCGGGTCGTCCCATTTGAATAATTTTATGCTGCCGTCGCCTTCAAGTGCGCGAGTTAAATCCCACTCCTCCTCGTTTACCGACGCAGCAAGTACGTCCTGCGCAAGGCGCGGACTTATGCTTTCTGCTATTTGCAATGGGGTGATGCCTTCATTATATTCCTTTACATCACCATTGGGAAATGTTACTTTAATCATTTGATTTTTAATTGTTTATCTACAAGTAGCTACATACAACGTGGCTACCAAACAAATTTCGGCTGCAAAGTTAGCAATTTTTTCCGATTTTCACATTACTTAATACTCACATTTTTAACATTTCACCTT
The DNA here is from genome assembly GCA_051871335.1 of Muribaculaceae bacterium. GTDB lineage: Bacteria > Bacteroidota > Bacteroidia > Bacteroidales > Muribaculaceae > CAJUPY01. Next base: position 6,946 of record JBJECS010000139.1, read on the forward strand.
CTCTTAAAATGTTAATTATTCTTAATTTCATTCTCCTCTCCGCTCCTCAGCTCGATAAACGATTAACAATCCACGATTAACGCCATCTATTCTCTAAAAAAAAGGCGCACCTCTCGGCACGCCCTTAAAACAATCTTTTCCACCTTTACGCTATTGGTTATTCAAATGCCGGATAGCCCGGATTTTGCGTATAATGTCCCTGTGAGAAATTATATTGGGCTACTGGTATTGGGTAATACTCCTCACCGGAGTCAAACACTGCCCCATCATAATATATGCGGTTATCTTTTTCTGCTGCAATATAAGCCGTCATCACCTGCTTTGCTACGCCCCAGCGCACCAAGTCAAAGAAACGCTCACCCTCAAGTGCCTTTTCAAGGCGCATCTCCGTGCGTAGAGCCTTGCGAGCATAGTCCTGAGTCCAGCCGGCAGCTGGATAAAGCCCTATCTTATAGTTTGCTGCATACTTGCTTGCATCATTGAAATCTCTGACATATTCACTATTCATCGCACGCTCGCGTACACGGTTGATTAGGTTGCGTGCTGTCTCAAGGTCTTGACCGAGTTCTATCAGCGCCTCTGCCTTATAAAGCAACAGGTCTGCATAGCGGATTATCTGCCAGTTTAGCTGTGAAGCTCCCCATGGCCAACCCTGGAACATATCTGATGACTCTGGTGATACCCAGAAACGCTTTGCGCAGTTATGTCCGTAGGTGCCGCGGTCGCGTACCCATGACTGACACGGTGTTTCCTTGTATGTCTTGAACGTTATCGTCGGGCGACCGGTCACGAAGTCAAGGCGTGGGTCTACATTGGGAGTTGTATTGCTCAGCGTCTGCACCGCATCATCTACAAATGTCACCACTGCATAGTCCGGCCGTGACTGATAGTCAAATACCGGCAGACCATTTTCATCTGTCTGATATGCATTGATAAGGTCCTGCGACGGCAAGAAAAATCCATCACCGTGATATGGACTGTTTCCTCCGGGTGAATTTAGCAGATTGCTCCAGTTTACACGACCCGCGCTTTCTGAGCCGTCGTTCATTGAATATTGAACAGCAAAAACTGATTCAACTCCGTTTTCATAAGCCACAAGGTCCAGCTGCTGGAAATCTGATAGCAGGTCATAGCCTTTGACTTGGTCTATTAGAGACACCACTTCCCGTAGTAGTTCCTTGTTTACGCTTGTCACTGCGTGAGTCTGCTCATCTTGAACATATGCCTGATACAGCTTAACCTTTGCTGCATATGCTATTGCTACATTCTTGTTGATACGACCTACCTCGCTCTGGCGCTCCGGCAGAGAATTTGACGCTTCTATCAGTTCACCTGCTATTTTACCCAGGAGTTCGTCACGAGTATATTCATCATTTCTTACATTCACGTATTCGCTTGTTGGCAGGTTTTCGTCAATGTATGGAACCTTGTTGAAAAGACGGGAGAGTTCAAAGTAGAAATGCGCACGGAGAACCTTCATTTCTGCTATTCTTGATGCCTTTACCGGCACTTCTGATTCATCTGCTCCGTTCAGTACGCGTAGAGCCGCATTGCAGCGTGAAATCTGGCTGTACAGGTTAAACCACTTGCCGTCAAGGTTGCCATTATTTGACTGTACCTGGAAGGTCTCCATCGCATGGAAATCCCATATATCGCCTTCGCCTCCGCCGCCTTTATACGCATTGTCGGCACGAACCTCCCCATAGCTCCAGTTGGTTGTAGGACGTATCCATGGGTCACCCTGTTCATTTGTAAAGCCTGTCAGACCGGCATATGCCGCATTTACCAGCAGGTCTATTGACTCGGTTGAGGTCATCACGCCGTCTGAAAGACTGCCCTGTGGCTTGTTTTCAAGGAAGTCATCGCTACAAGACACCATCATTGCAGCACATCCTATTGTCAGTAATATTTTATTCAGTTTCATCTTGATTTTTCGTTTTAAGGTTTTTCTTTCTTTTTTTAGAAGCCAAATTGAATACCAAATGTGTATTGACGTGGCAGCGCATACGGATAGCCAAGACCTTCTGGGTCTGCTCCGCTATAGTTTGTAAGGGTAAATACGTTCTGTGCCTGGAAATATACGCGAGCACCGGTCATCTTAAGCGTCTTCTGGATTGGGGACGGTAGTGTATAACCCAACGTTAGCGTCTTGAGGCGGAGGAATGAGCCGTCTTCGATATGGAACTCTGACACTTCATGCTCATTATTTGAGTTGTCAGTTGTCGGGGCTGGTGTTGAGCAGTCATATACTCCTGTTTCCTGATATCTTTCATATGCTCTGGCCGCATCCAGCAACACCGCACCGTGGTTGCCGTTCCAGCACTGGAACAAGTCTGTATAGTAGCGTGAATTTACAAAAGCGTCGCGGATTATTGAGTTGAAGAACATATTCACGTCAAAGCCTTTCCATCCTGCTCCGAGGTTTAGGCCAAACTGTGCTTTTGGAAGGTCTGAGCCAAGCCATGTACGGTCGTTGTAGTTGATTACGCCATTGCCATCCACGTCAACATACTTTATACGTCCTACGCCTGGCTTACCAAACTCAACATTATAGGTACTGCAATACTCATCAACTTCTTCCTGTGTTCTGAATACACCGTCGGTCTTGAAGCCCATCCATGAACCCAATGGCTGTCCTACGAGTGTATGGTCGCCGTATGCTCCACCATACGTATAATAGATATCATCAAGCAGTGAAGTGACCTCATTCTTCTGGAATGTGAAGTTAAAGCCTACTTCATAGTTGAAATCTTTGCCTACCTTGCTGCGCCAGTTTATCTGACCTTCAAAACCTTTGTTTGTCATTTCACCACCATTATACCAGCAGTAGCCGCCCTCGCCTATCGTTGCGATATATGGCTTTTCTACAAGCATATCCTTTGTGTCTTTATAGAAATAGTCTAACGATACATTCAGCTTATTGTCAAGGAACGCTGCATCAATACCTACGTTTGTCTGATACGTCTTTTCCCATGTCAGGTCTGGATTTGTTGTGCGGATGCGGTACGCGCCCGGGGATAGTGTTGTGCCGTCACCGTTCATATTGTATGAACCGCGGTTTAGGCTCATCAGGTATTTCGCATAAAATGCCTCATTGTCTATCAAGTCATTACCGTTCACACCGTATGAAGCGCGCAGCTTCAGGTCATACAGCCAGTTGCGCGTACTTTCCATAAACGACTCCTTGGATATTCTCCAGCCCGCAGAGAATGATGGGAACCAGTCATAGTTATGGTCGCTTGACAAGCGTGATGACGCATCGCGGCGGATTGTGAAGGATGCAAGATATTTGTCATCCCATGTATAGTTTATCTTGCCGAATCCTGAAAACATTGAGTAGTTTGATGCTCCTGCTCCAACATTCTTGTTTGATGTCACGTTTTCAAGGTAGAGATAATTGATATCCTCGATGGCAAGACCTGTGCCATAGCCATAGAAGCTTTCATTATGATACTTCTTTGCTTCTACACCTACAAGACCCATGATTGAGTGCTTGCCAAAGTCTATATTATACTGTGCAGTATTTGTCCATACCCAGTCAGTGTTCTTGCCGGTTGACTGTGTCAGCTTGTTCACTGTATCGCGAAGCCATGCCGGCTCAAATGTCTTGTTAACCTCGCTGTAATAGTTTACACCAAAGTTTGTCTTTATAATGAGGTTTTTGATTGGCTCTATCTGCAAATACGCATTTCCGAATATGCGCCAGTACTCATGCTCATTATTTTTCTCATTCTCTATGAGGCGCATCATATTTGGAGCATCTCCTAACACGTCATTTATCTGGTCTACATATACGCCTTCCACATCATACACAGCCTTTGCAGGGTGCTGCTTTACTGCATTTTCCTCTGCCCCGCCTGGCATATAGTGTGCCTTCCACCAGTTGATTGTCACATTTCCTCCCGCTTTCAGGCGATTATTCAAGAAGCCATAGTCCGTGCTGAAACGTGTGTTTAGTTTCTGATAGTCTGTTCCCTTTACGATACCATCATGGTCAAGCCAGCTCATTGTGAACGATGATGTCCCGTTTTCTGTGCCTTTAGAAAGACCTATTGTATATGTCTGCATCAATGCGGTGCGGTGTATTTCATCTTCCCAGTCTGTACTTTGTGGCAACACGTCTGCCCCATTCAGGTTCTTGTACGTCTGAAGCTGCGCTGTGGCTCCTGTGCCATATACTGAAGACTGTGGCGTTGCTCCATTATGTGCATACTTATAGGCGCTCCAATATACGTCGCCCCACTGATATGCGTCAAGAAGGTCAAGACCGCTGTTATATGTCTGAAGGCTCAGAGTGGCGTCGAATGTCACGCGCGCCTCTCCCTTTTTGGCTCGTTTTGTTGTGATAATGATTACACCGTTTGCTGCCTGAGCTCCATAAATAGACGCTGACGCTGCATCTTTCAGCACTTGGATTGACTCCACGTCATTGCTATTGATTATTGTTCCCGGATTGTCTCTGGTCATCACGCCGTCTATCACGTATAGCGGTCCATTGGCATCACTGCGGAATGACGACGCTCCGCGGATTGATGTGCTTGTGCTCAGTCCGCCGGGCGTTCCGTCTGTTGTGATTGTCATACCCGGCACCCTGCCCTGTAGTGATTGGATTACGTTTCCTGTTGGTGTATCAGCCACATCTTTCATCTTAACTACTGATACCGAACCTGTCAGGTCTGACTTCTTTTCTGAAGAATAGCCCACTACTACTATTTCATCAAGTAGTGCCGCATTTTCTTCCAGCTTGATTGTCATTGTCTCCGTTGCCGGCAATGTCTGACTCTTATAGCCAACATAAGATACAACGATACTTGAGCCTTTTGGTACTGATAAGGTAAAATTACCATCAAGGTCTGTTGATACTCCCACAGAGCCTTTCTTCTCTGAAATCACACTCGCACCTATCAGTGGTTCTTCATCTGTCGCTGACACCACTGTTCCGTGCACTGTGATGTTTTGTGCATTCACCGCTATTCCAATTATCATTAGCAGCAGTGTTGTTAGGAACGTTTTTTTCATGATTCTTTTTTGTTTTGGTTAAGGATTTATAAAACTTTCTGCTGCAAAGTTATAAATACTTGATTCTATAATATATAACTGTTGTTGCATCTACTATTAATTTCCGTGCAACGCATCATTTTTTATATCTTTATCCTCATTTCTTATAATTATCAACAGCCCTTAATTGATATCTTTAATTTGATTTACGCTTCTTCAATCTTCTCATTCTGGGTATTAGCAGTTGCTGTAAGTAGTCTTACTAATTCTATGCAGTCATTATTAATCGATTCATATTGCTTATTTGATAAATATCCGGTATTATGCAATAAATCTAACCAATACATAGTCTCAGAACTCTCTTTTAAAGCTATAAAAATCTTTGACGTGAAATCCTTTTCGGAAATACCATATATAGCTTAAGACAAATTTGCCCCAATTGATGTTCCACTCCGCAACAACTGTTTTGACATCACATGTTCTCTCTTATTCTGTATTAAATACTTGTATAAATTCACAATCCTTATTGCAAACAACTTACTTTTATCTACAGTTATACTTTTGCCCATAACTACAATAATTTTATCAGTTATAATAATATTATTATCTGTTCTCTATTATCTATTATCTATTCTCTGTTCCTGGTTTCTTTCGGCGTTTCTCCATACTCCTCACGATAGCACTTCGTAAAATATGCCGGCGACGAAAACCCTATCTCGTATGCAATCTCGCTGACTGTCTTGTCCGTTGACGTTAGTAAAGCTCTTCCCTCCTTCAGGCGAAGATGACGGATTAGCTCTACCGGTGAATAATTCGTCAGAGACTTTATCTTACGGTAAAACTGCGACCGCTCAAGACCCATCTTGCCCGCCATACTGTCTACACTCAATTCAATATTTCCCATTTCCTCTCGGAATATCTTCAAAAACCTGACATAAAAATCATTGTCTATATCTGATGGCTCTGAATTTCTCACCTCTTCTTGCTGCTTTACCGACACTGCAACAGGACTCTGCCACAATTCTTTTATCCGCTTCCGATTTTCTATCAGACTCGCACATCGTGATAGCAGTACCTTACTGTTAAACGGCTTCGCTACATAGCCATCACAGCCCGAATCATAGCACTGCACTCGCTGCTCATCCATTGAGCATGCCGTCAGCATCAACACCGGGATATGAGACGTCGTTAACTCTTTCTTCAGCTGTCGGCAACACTCAAGACCGTCCATCACTGGCATCATCACGTCACAGATTATTAGGTCCGGCACATACTTCGCCGCCTTTCTTATGCCTTCTCGCCCATTTGACGCCGTTATTGTGCTATAACTATCTGACAGCAACGTCGTTACCAACTTTCGTATATCCTCATTGTCATCTATTATCAACACAAGGGGCTTCTGACTGTCAAACATGACTTCTGCCTCCACTTCCTCAAGCTCTGCCTCTACATCCGACTCATTGATAGTCGGAACCGCTACCGCCAACTCGCTTTCCACATGCGTTATAGGTATCTGCACCGTAAATATCGAACCCTTGCCTAACTCACTCTCTACTGTGATATGTCCACCATGAAGCTCTACAAACGCCTTGGTCAGAGATAGACCTATACCGGAACCATTCGGATGAACTTTATCTACCTGATAAAAACGGTCAAAAATATTGCCAAGGTCGCGCTCGGCTATGCCCCTTCCGCTATCCTCTACCTTAAGTGTCAGATTTTTATCATCATAGGTATATGATATTGTGATACTTCCATTGTCCTGCGTATATTTAAACGCATTAGAGAGTAAATTGAAAAACACTCGCTCCATCTTTTCCGCATCAAGTGCAAGACTAAGCGGCTCACTTTCCGGCTCTACAAGCCGAAGCTTCATATCACGCTTGCGGGCTATCGCATAAAAAGCCTCTATCCAGCTTCTTACCGCATCGCCTATCCTCACTTCGCTCAGGTTCAGGCTCAGCTTTCCGTTTTCATACTTACGAAAATCAAGTATCTGATTTATAAGCCTTTGTAATATCTTTACATTCTTATTCGCTATCTTTACCAATGTTTTCTGCTGTCCGCTCAGATTTTCCGCCTCACTCAGCTGTGCCACCGGCTCTGCTATCAGTGTCAGAGGAGTTCTCAGGTCATGAGACACATTCGTAAAAAACACCAGCTTGGATTGTGTTGCCTCCTCAAGCCTCATGTTCAATTCCTTTTGCTTATCTCTTTGCTCTTGCAGCAGTTGATTTTTCTTCATCAGCACTTCCTGATGGCGCTTGTGCTGCCAATAAGCACGCAAAACAAGAAAAACCACACCACACAGCAAAACTATTATCACTATACACGCATAAAAAAGCGACGTCTGAGACGAATGTTGTGCCCAATAGCTGTCTATCTGCTGCTTAAGCAATATCATCTTGCTCGTTTCAGCCCTCACAGCCTCATCTTGCAACAGCAATATGTCCGCATTCGTCAGGTCTACTGCTGATGACGATGGTATCACTACCTCTCGTTCATACTTTTCGCCCTTTAGTATTGCCAGAGCTGTCTGTATCAGCCGGTAACCCTCGGTCGGATAGAGAAACGTCGCATCTATCACACTGTCTCTCACTGCCTTTATTCCCACGTTCGGCGCCGCGTCTATTCCGATTATCTTTATCTCATCTCGCCCCTTACGCCGAGCCACTTCACTCGCTCCTATCGCCATGCGGTCATTGTGTGCATATATCAGGTCTACATCGTCATATATATTGAGCAGAGAATCACATACCCTCACCGCTTCTTCCTGGTTCCAGTCTCCCGCCGCACTCGACAATAGTGTCCCTCTGCCATTCTCAAACTCCTCAACAAAACCTTTATGCCGCTCATCTGCCGGAGTTGACCCATGAAGACCATATATTTCCAATGCCTTGGCGCCTCGACCACACAAATGTAAAGCATATTGAGCAGCTGCTCGCCCGAGACCATCATTATCCACACTTATTCGTGCCGTATAACTTTCACCTACTATATTACGGTCAAATATTATCACTGGTATTCCCTTTTCATACACTTCACGCACTATCGGTGTCAGTTCTGCAGCCTCATTTGGTGCTACTATGATTATATCAAACTTATTCTCCATAAAGTAGCGTATATCCGAGATTTGTTTCTCACTGTCATCATTGGCTGACCGTATTTCCACGCTCGCTTCCTCATGATACATGATTTCACGGCTTATCTCCTCATTCATCTTTGCGCGCCAGTCATCTTCGCTGCATTGAGAAACTCCTATCTTGTACACTTTCTCTCGATTGCACCCCGTTAGCACGGCTACAAGAATAAGTGACATACACACTAATAATGCTTGAATTTTTAGTCTCATGGTTTTCACATTTTTGCTTTTCCGTTAGGTATTCTTTTCAATATTCACTGATTTCAAATCATTTATAGCCTTTTAGTATTAATCTCCGCAAAATTAATAATTTTTTATATAACCACCAAATAATTCCCATACCCTAATACCATTGTAGAGTCAAGTGGCAAGTGCAAAATTAGTAAATTCTTTTGAAGAACTCA
>JBJECS010000140.1:0-2885 GCA_051871335.1 Muribaculaceae bacterium
TGGCTTAGCTCCACGGCCTCCGTCAGCGAAGTCGGGCTGTTCAATGCCGGAAACACAATCATAAACAGATACGCAACTCTAGTTTTCGCTGCCATAGGATATGAATATTATCCCAGGCTGTCACGAGTCATTGACAATGCTGCTGAAGTTAAAGACCACGTTTGCAGCGAGATTAACATCACACTTCTCGTCATTATGCCAATGATATGCATTTATCTCGCTTTCAACGATTTCTTCATCACACTCCTTTATTCTTCAGACTTCACTTCTATTGCGCCATTTATGAAATGGGCTATGATTGGAATAGTGCTGAAAGCCATATCTTGGTGCATGGCGTTCACTATCCTTGCGCGCGGAGAAGGACGTGACTACATTTTCACTGAAGTGGCAAGCAGCATTGTTTATCTGCTCTCACACATTTATTTCTACAAATATTTCGGAATTATCGGCTGGGGATACGCATTCTTGACTTGGTATGCTGCATACATTGCCATAATTGGCTATTTCTACTTCATTAAATACCATTTTTCTATCACCAAAACTACCGTTTATCTCTCACTCGCTGTTACAGCCATCGCACTAATCGCCATCGCACTAACATTTATTTCACAGATAGCAGTTATTGCACTTGCCGCTGTCGTGTCAATTGCAACTCTCCTATACATCAAAAAAATTGCCTAATCACTACTATCTATTCTCAATTCTCTATTATCTATCACTATTCTCTATTATAATTTTTTTATTTCCGAAAATTTAGATAAATTTGCATCTGAAAAGTCGGTAGCGACTTGAAATACATTTTTTGATGAAGCGTTTTTTGCTTATCCTTTAACTGAAAATCGCCAAATTTATTCACAGAAGGAGAAAGCAGTCTTATAAGACGCTCATGCTTTGTTGTATATCCTTCCCCTTAGGGAAATGGTATCGATATGGCGTGGGGTAGACTGTATATTTCTGTGAGGGCGTTTGGCGATGCCTCAGTTAAGATATTCAGGAGTCGCCCTACGCTTTTAGCTTTTTTAGGGGCTTTAGGGCATGCCCCACAGGAGATACAGCAATGCCTATACACTTAGGACAACTTATTAGACAAAAACTTATTGAAGACGGACACTCTGTTACCTGGTTCGCCTCACAAATCTGCTGTACCCGCTCTAACGTCTACAAAATCTTCGCGAACGACAATATCGACGTTCGACTCCTCGAGCGAATCTGCCGCGTTCTGCGTTACAACTTCTTCCAAGACCTTGCACAAGACAATGCCGGATAACTCTCCGCTTTTAAGAATATTCTTTTGACTATCCTCTTTATCCACCATGATTTTCACCGGCTTATCATAGTCCGCCTCTCCTACAAGCTGCCTCGTAAGCTGATTTATCAATTCTGCAACATCAGCAGGCACACTCGGAATCTTATTTGCCACTTCCGCAACATTGACAGGCAGGCTCGGAGAGTCACGTCTTATGCTATCACTAAACGATACACGATAAACGATAAACACTTAACGCTCTGACTTCCACCACCTTATCGTAGGGACGTGATGCATCACGTCCGCCCATCTATTCTCTATTCTCTATTCTCTATTCTCTGCCGCCATCCGGCAGGCTCGGAGAGCTTGCTGTTATGCGCAACCTTTAGCTCGGCGTAGCCAAAGCCAGGCAAAAACAAAGGAGCGCAGCGACGACGCCTGGTCATATCAATCCATCATATTTCGTGGCTCGGAGAGTCACGTTTTATGGTATTTTGAATACACAAAAACGCCTCAAACACACCCCTCACAGACATTTTTATGTTAAAAAACTTGTTTTTCTGACAAATATTTCATTACTTTGCACCCAAAAGTTGCAAGATGTAAATACTTCCTGCATAAAACGCAAGAATATTCATCAAATATATGCATATTAATTCTTTTTTTTAACATATTACCAATCTTATAAAAACTTTTTTATGAAGAAACTTTTACTCATATCTTTAGGCTTCGCCGCTGCAATGACGACAAATGCCTTTACTGAACCTGCTGAGTATATCAACTACTCTTGGCAGGGCGTCGCTCCTAACGGTTCAATGGCCGTTTCTGAAATATACGGAGCTATGACCATCGTAGATTTAACTACAGGAAGTGAATATTCTTACGAAGACCCTGACTATGTTATGTATTTCACAGGGGGACTTGGAAACTTCGTAAGCAACAACGGCATCGTTGTCGGTAATTATTCACAGACCGGACCAGCTAACTACTGGAAAGACGGAGAATGGTACGACCTCGACGGACACAACACTGTCGGTGGAAACATCGCTAACGCTATTACACCAGACGGCTCTCGCATCTGCGGTGGATTGATGATGGAGAAAATGTCTACTGAGGCTGAAGGCATCATGATGCTCCCTTGCGTCTGGGACGCTACCCCTGACGGGTATGGAGAATACACCATTTTGCCTCACCCTTCTGTCGACTTCGTCGGACGTACGCCTCAATACGTCTCAGCTATCGCTATTAGCGCGGACGGCAAAACTATCGTAGGACAAATCACTGACTACTCCGGATTTGTTCACCAGCCTATCGTTTACACCGAAGGCGCCGACGGTGAATGGTCTTACAGTCTTCCTGCCGAATCTCTATTCCACCCTGAAGGCTATGACGTTCCTGAAGACCCCGGTGAATGTCCTAATCGTCCACAAGCTCAAGATTACATGACTGAAGAAGAATACGCTGCTTATCAAGCCGCTCTCGACGACTATTGGAATAATGGCGGACTGTATCCAAACGTTACCGACTTCATGTCCGAAGAAGAACTGGCTGCATACAATAATGCTTTAGATTTTTACAATGCTTTGTACGACGACTGGAGCATCAAGTACGACGCTTTCTCTTCTGCATTCCAGGCTCT
>JBJECS010000141.1:0-2860 GCA_051871335.1 Muribaculaceae bacterium
ATTACAAATGTATATCTTCTATCAGAACAGACGCTTCTGCCCGGTGATTTCGTCAATGATTTCTTGGTCTGACACTTCAGGCACTGTAGGCGTATCTTCTTCAGGTGCTTCTACAACTTCTTCTGGGTCAGCGAGTTCTTCGGCAGGGATTTCAATAGGCTCAAGTTCTTTGATTTCAGAGTAAGAGAAGGTGGTGAGTCGTTTTCCCTTAGCCTTAAATGATTTTACTCCGATAAAGTCTTGAGCGACTACTTCAAGTGGCTCGCGGAAGCTGTCGCCTTCGCTGAATGTAACCTCAAATCTCGCGCCCGGATTGTCACTGAGGAGGATAAGGCGGGATTCAGGATTTTCAGTGAGGTATCGTTGCTTTCGCGGAGATGGCTCAAAAGTAAATCGCTTAATGTATGTATACCCCTGGTCTGCATCAAAGAGGATTGCTGTCCATATTTTTTCCGGGTCAAATTTTTCGATGCAGAGGATATTGTCTTCGTAATGGTTTGTGACATCGAAGTTTGTGGTGTAAAATTCACCGTTGTTTAGGATTACGAGCACAAGGTCATCGTTGAAAAATTCGCCGAGCAGTGTTCCGCATCCATTTGTGTTAAGCCTTAGGACGTCAGGGTCAAACCATATGTTGAGTCCTCCGAGTGTTGAGCCTCCTTTTTCCTTGAGTGTGAAGCGGTAAACCTCGTTGCGAGTGACGATATTTCCCTGTGAATTTTTACCCTTAATGGCGAGTTTGCTGAAATCCACGTCAATTTGAAGTGATTTTAGCCTTGGCTTTGGCTTAAGGGTGACCTTTACTACTTCCGCTTCACCGTTAGAGTTTGCGGAGAACCATGAAATCTTGCTACCCGGCTTGCCCTGTGTGACATTGTATTCCTTGTCGCGAGTGACACCTGTGACAGAGAAGCGTTTCATGTAATACGTTCCGCCTTTGCCATCCTGGTAAATGACATTGTAGACGGTTCGTGTATCGTTTCGCTTGAAAATTGCGATGTGAATGATATTTTTGTCAACAAAAAGTTTTTCAGCAACTTTTACTACCTTGTATCGTCCGTCTTTATAGAAAATAATCACATCGTCAAGCATAGAGCAGTTGCATATAAACTCGTCTTTTTTTAGAGAAGTGCCGATAAAGCCTTCTTCGCGGTTTATGTAAAGACGTTCGTTAGCCTCTGCTACTGTAGACGCCTCGATGCTGTCGAATCCACGGATGACGGTGCGGCGCGGATAGTTCTCGCCATATTTTTCCTTAAGTGTCTGATACCACTTGATGGTGTAGTCCGTAAGGTGTGCGAGCTTGTCGCGGAGGTCTTCGATGGTTTCGTTGTATTGTGCGATGACGCGGTCGGCCTCGTCGGTAGAGAATTTTAGGATACGCTTCATCTTAATCTCCATCAGGCGTAGCAGGTCATCGTCGGTTATTGGTCTGATAGGATTTGCGACGAGTTTCTCAATTCTGCCCCTTACGTGGAGGATGGCTGCATCCATATTTTCAGCCTGTTCAAATGGCTTGTCCTTATAAATGCGGTTCTCGATGAAAATCTTCTCCAGTGATGAGAAATGGAGCTTATCCAGCGTTTCATCGAGGCGTATTTGGAGCTCTTTTCCGAGTAGCGTGCGTGTGGTTTCTGCGCTATGTCGCAATACATCGCTCACGCCTATAAAGTGAGGCTTGTTATCTGAGATTACACAGCAGTTTGGTGAAATTGAAACTTCACAGTCCGTAAATGCGTAAAGTGCGTCGATTGTCTTGTCTGACGATGTTCCCGGAAGGAGGTGGACAAGTATAAGCGCATTCTCTGAAGTATGGTCTTCAACTTTACGGATTTTGATTTTACCCTTTTCAAAAGCCTTTAGAATAGACTCTATGACAGTGCCGGTGGTTTTACCGTAAGGTATTTCGGTGATAGCTAGGGTCTTATTGTCTTTCTTCTCAATTTTAGCGCGTATTTTGACGCTCCCGCCTCTCTCTCCGTCGTTGTATTTAGACACGTCTATAAATCCGCCGGTTACAAAGTCCGGGTAAAGGACAAATTCCTCCCCTCGCAGGTAAGCGATGGCGGCATCGAGAAGCTCGTTGAAATTATGTGGCAGAATTTTGGATGAAAGACCAACAGCAATACCCTCTACTCCCTGAAACAGGAGAAGTGGAAACTTTACAGGCAGTGTAACAGGCTCCTTTTTTCTGCCATCGTAGGTAGGTGTCCACTCAGTGATTTTGGGATTGAAAAGGGTTTCGAGCGCAAAAGCTGAGAGCCTCGCCTCGATATAACGTCCGGCAGCGGCAGAAGCACCCGTCAGGATATTACCCCAGTTACCCTGTGTGTCTATCAGGAGCTCTTTTTGACCGAGTCCTACAAGCGCATCATATATGGAAGCATCGCCGTGAGGGTGATATTGCATCGTGTTACCAACGATGTTGGCAACCTTGTTATATCTCCCGTCGTCGAGTGTCTCCATTGAGTGAAGAATACGTCGCTGCACGGGCTTCAGTCCGTCATCGATGTGCGGGACGGCTCGCTCTATGATAACGTATGAAGCATATTCAAGAAACCAGTTACGATACATTCCCTTCAGGTGATATTTTACCACGTCTGAGGTGTCCGCTACTTGATGAGTGTCTGCGTTATCGTCTTCAGCCTGTGATTCGTCGTTGTCTTCCGGTATGTTGGTGAGGGCTTCTTCGTCGTCCTCTTTAGGGTCAAAAATATCGTCTTCTGCCATAAAAGTGCTGTTTGGGTAATCAATTAGCAAAGATACAAATTTTTTTTGAAAGGCAGAAAAAAATGAATGAAAATGGAGAAAATGTAGAGTCAAGTGGCAAGTGCAAAATTAGTAAATTCTTTTGAAGAAC
>JBJECS010000142.1:0-2833 GCA_051871335.1 Muribaculaceae bacterium
TTTCGTCACTTATGGCGGACAGTTTGAAAGCGAGGCTGCAGCTTCTCGCACTCTTGCCCTAACTTCTATCATAGCTCTGCTTATAGTGTTTATGCTTCTATATCAGGAATTTAAGTGCGTCAAGCAGTCGCTCATCATTCTCATAAACATGCCGCTCGCTATGATTGGGGGTGTTCTTATCTTGGTGCTTACAGGTGCGGAACTGAACATCCCGGCTATTATCGGTTTCATTTCTCTCCTCGGCATCACCACCCGTAACGGTATGTTGCTGATTTCCAGGTACAATCACCTCAAAGATGAGGGAGAACCTCTCATGAAGCGTATAATGCATGGCTCGGCTGACAGACTTAACCCTATCATCATGACCGCTTTGACTTCTGCTCTCGCTCTCATCCCTCTCGCGCTCCGCGGTGGTGAACCGGGTAACGAAATTCAGTCGCCTCTCGCTGTCGTAATTCTCGGCGGACTTATCACCGCCACTGCGCTTAACATTTTCGTAGTTCCTATTATTTACTATCTGATTAACAGAAAGGAGGATAACGCATGAAAAATATTTTTTTCTCTGCTCTTTTTGTCACACTTTCCCTCATAACCGCCTCTGCTCAGACTTTCGACGACGTTGTCGCTCGACTCGTCGCAGCTAATCCTGAAATCACTGCTGTTGTCAAGGAAAACGACGCCGTTCTTGAAAGCCTTCGGGCTGAAAACAATCTCCCCGACCCGGAAATTGAAGGGAGAAGCGTTTGGGGAGGGGAAGGCAACAAGATGGGTATTGGTATTTCACAGAGTTTTGACTGGCCCGGGCTTTACCGCGCTCGCTCTGAAAAAATCGGCGCCTCTAAAATCGCACTCTCCGAGCTGTACGCACAGCGGTTTCTCGACATCTCTCAGGAAATCCGCCTCCTCGCCATAGATTTTATTGCAGCGAAACGAAACTATTCTTATTTCCTTAGCGTCAAACAGAATATGGACAGTCTTCGCAGCAAATACGCAGAGGCGTACAGCCGGGGGGAAGTTTCTGTCCTGGACCTAAACAAGGTGAAGATTGAATGTCTCAAGGTCGCAAGCCTGACCGACGAGAGCCGACTTCGTTGCGAGAGTGTTCGCTCGCAAATCGCAGCTATTTCTACTGACCGCGACGCGCTCGCTCTCCTTGACAGCTTCAATGAATATCCTGTAGAGAAAATACTCTCCGAAGCTGAATATGAGGCACTTATCGACCGCGACCCTGCTCTCGCTTACTTTACCGCCATGGCAGACGTAGCGCAGAAAGACGTGAAAATTGCAAATATGCAGGCTCTCCCCTCTTTTTCGCTCGGATATGAATTTGAACGCGA
Organism: Muribaculaceae bacterium; assembly: GCA_051871335.1. GTDB lineage: Bacteria > Bacteroidota > Bacteroidia > Bacteroidales > Muribaculaceae > CAJUPY01. The sequence continues at coordinate 1,338 of JBJECS010000142.1, forward strand.
AATAGGCAATAATTTCCATGGTTTTTCCGTTTCTATGTCGTTGCCCTTCTTCTCTAAGAGGCACAAAAAGGAGGCGGCTATAAGCGAAAAGGCGGCTTACGAGGCTAAATTCCTCTCCGCCAAAATCTCCGCTCTCTCACAAATGCGTGACCTCAGAAAGCAAGTGCGCTCTCTCGAAGACCGGCTGCATGACTATGCCGACATTCTTGACGGAAACAACCATCTGCTACTCCTCGACAAAGCACTTAAAGGCGGTGAAATAAATCTTTTCACTTTCATTCAGGAAGTTAACTATTTCATCGACGCTCAGTGCTACTACGAGCAGCTTGCTTATCAGTATCATTCCGCTCTCGCTAAACTTAACAGGCTCAGAGGAGTCTAATATTTTTAATTTCAACAAATTATGACAATTATGATAAAAAAACTCAAATTTTTAGCTATCCTGCTCATCGCATCGCTCTCTTTCGCATCTTGTGGCGATGACGAGAAAAACGAAGTACGCTACCTCACTGTTAAGGTTGCAAGCAAACTCACTACTGTAGGCTCCGGCTCTACTCAAAAAACCTGCATGGACATCACTGTCGAAGCTACAGGACAGAAAATTTATCTCCAGCCCGGAGAAATACTCGGCTTCAACTATGTAGAAGGTTACGAATACCGTCTCAAAATCAAAGAGTTGCACGAAGTGGACAAAGACGGAAACGAAATTGGCATTTACTACGAGCTGGACGTCATCTTGTCTGAGAAAAAAGTTGACGACGACACGCCTATCGGTCCTATTCCATCGTAATAATCAAATAAAAAATTCATATTAACAACATGCGTAAAACATTGACTGCTATCGCATTAACTGCTACTATTATGGCTAATGCAGAAAACCCGTTTTTTGCTCCGTTTGACACTCCTAACGGAACTATCCCTTTCAGCAAAATCACTACTGCTGACTACGAACCCGCTATCGACCGCGGAATTGAACTCGCTAACAAGGAAATAGATGCTATCTGCAATAATCCGGAGGCGCCTACCTTTGAAAACACTATCGAGGCTCTCGAAAATGCAGGTGAAGACCTGAATCGTGTCCTTAACGTTTTCTATCCGCTTTCTTCAGCGCTTTGCGACGAGGCTATGATGCAAATCATGACTAATGTCACACCGAAGCTCTCTGAATACGGCACTTCAATCATCCTCAACGAAAAGCTTTGGCAACGTGTTAAAGCTGTGTATGAAAGCAAGGACAAGCTAAACCTCAACCCGGAGCAGGCTATGCTCCTACAAAACACTTACGACTCTTTCGCTCTCTCCGGCGCAAATTTGCAGGGAGAGGACAGAGAGACATTCCGCAAGCTCTCTTCTGAGCTCTCAAGCCTCACTAACGTTTTCGGGCAGAATGCGCTCAAGGAACTGAACACTTACAAAATCTGGCTAAAGGCTGAAGACCTCGAGGGGCTTCCGCAGAGTGCTAACGATGCTGCCGCTCTCGCAGCCAAAGAAGCCGG